>NZ_CAXGLS010000030.1:0-29262 GCF_964010655.1 uncultured Idiomarina sp. | reverse complement strand
AAGTTACAACTATCCCATTCCCGATTCCGGAAACAGGTGTTGAAGCGGTTTGGAACCATATCACGCGCTTCCGTGGTGGTAAGGTTACCCGTAACGTCGCCCAGTTCCCAGTATTGGCAAGTGGTGATTTTGTTCCCGTTGAACTAAAAGAAACTCTAGTATTCCCAGAGTACTTGGAATCAGGTCGTGGTCCAGAAGATGACAACATCCTGTTCTATTTCTTACAAGAAGTAGAAGCGCCTGCGCGTTTAACAGGTACTGTATTGTTGGTACATGAAACCATTAACCAGGTTAAAGAAGGTCGTCGCGCGTGGATTTACAACGCCGGTCAACGCCGCGTTCGTCGTGCGCCTAACGTAGCCTATGATGGACCAGGTACAGCGGCTGATGGTCTTCGTACCTCAGACAACCTTGATATGTACAATGGTGCACCTGACAAGTATAACTGGGAGTTAAAAGGTAAGAAGGAAGTTTATATTCCTTATAACAACTTCAAAATCATGAACCCTGAATTGGACTATGATGAAATTATCCAAGCAGGTCACATGAATCAGGACCTCATCCGTTATGAAAAACATCGCGTGTGGGTTGTCGAAGGCACCCTTAAAGACGGTGAGCGCCACATCTATTCTAAGCGTACCATGTACTTAGATGAAGATACGTGGACAGCGTCTATCATTGACCATTACGATGGTCGTGGTGAATTATGGCGTGTCGGTGAAGCGCTTAATACTCAGTTCTATAATCAGGACGTGCCTTGGATGGCAGCCGAAGCATTGTACGACCTTAACTCAGGTCGCTACATCTCATTGGGCTTAGGCAATGAAGAGAGTGATTACATGGATTGGGACATTGAACCTAACCGTAATGACTTTACTACTAACGCATTGCGCCGCACGGGTTTCCGTTAAGCCGTACGCTTTGCAAGCATCAGAAAAGGAGGCATCAGCCTCCTTTTTTATTTTTCCCAATCGCCTGCTAATTTATCTAATCGTACCATCAAGCTTGAAGTGTCCCAGCGTGAGCCACCGAGGCTTTGCACTTCAGCATAGTATTGATCAATCATCGCAGTCGACGGCAGCGCAGCTCCGTGGCGATTAGCCTCTGCAATCGCAATACCCAAGTCTTTACGCATCCAGTCAACGGCAAAGCCGTGATCATATTCTTGGTCCCACATGGTTCTGTACCGGTTAACTAACTGCCAGGAACCAGCAGCGCCAGCGCCAATTGCATCGACCAATGCATCGGGGTCAAGGCCAACTTTTCGTGCCAAATGCAGACCTTCAGCGACGCCTTGAATGACGTTGGCAATACACACCTGATTAACCATTTTAGCAAGTTGACCCTTGCCGGCTTCACCCATACGAACGATTTTCTTCGCGTAGCAGTTCAATACAGGTTGCGCTTTATCAAAGGTTGCTTGTTCACCACCGACCATCGTTGTAAGAATGCCCTTCTCGGCGCCTGCTTGGCCGCCAGAAACCGGAGCATCTAAGAATTCGCCCTGATGTTGCGTAACTGCCGTATCGAGCTCACGCGCAAGATCGGCCGATGCCGTCGTATGGTCAATAACGATTGCGCCTGACTTCAACTGCGCGAGTAAGCCGTCCTCACCATAAAAAACGCTACGCACATCGTCATCATTACCCACGCATACCATCACAAAGTCTGCATCAGCCGCCGCTTGAGCGGGTGTATCGGCACGACAACCTTGATACTCATTAACCCACTGCTCGGCTTTGCTCGATGTGCGGTTATAAACGCAAACATCAAACCCTTGCTGCTGAAGATGCCCAGCCATTGGGTAGCCCATCACACCCAAACCAATAAAACTACAGCGTTGTCCCATACGTTTTCTCCCTTTACTTGTCCGGCTTGCGAATCAACCAATGTTGATAACGACCTAACTCTCGAAACGGTGATTGTTGATTATATTCCATTTCAAGATCCAACAACTCATCATAGCGTTGCTGGTGCTCGACTTCGCGCAGATAGTCATGAAAACAGCGCACGCCCGTTTTAGTATCCACCTGCAAGCCCGCCTCTGAGAGCCACTTTTCAACATCCTGCGGCCTGCGCGGCTGTTGAGGACTTAAACGGACCGTTTTTTTAACTTTTAAGCCGCGCGCTATATAGTCAAAATTACCATAGACCGCATTTGCCATTAATTGTGCATCGCGATTATAAAACATTAAGGACAAAGTTCCGCCAGGCTTAAGTAATTGAGATAAGCACTGAATTGCCTGCTCACCGTCTTCAACCCATTCGAGTACCGCGTGGCATAACACCAAACTGAACTGTTGATCAGGTAACTGCGCTGTGAGCGCTTCGAGTGGAGCCACGATGTACTGAGCTCTTCGTGTTAAACCTAATTGCTCATGATTTTGTTGTGCTTCTTCGACCATATCGGCAGCAATATCAGTGTGAATCACCGCATGCTCTTTCGTAAGAAACCACTCATTCACTTGGCCTAAGCCTGCGCCAACATCCAATATTGTTCGCTTAGGCCCATCAATGAGTGGCGCTAAGTCACGCTTCAACACGGCCATGCGCAGTCGGCCCTTGGTCGAGCCGTAAATATTTCGGGCGAACTTTTGACTGATACCCGTGAAATTGCCACGTGCTTGTTTTTTATTCATGCTGGGTTATCGATATCGACAAAGCTCACGTCGAGGTTAAATTGCTGTTCCAAATGTTCACCGAGTGCTTTGGCTCCGTAGCGTTCGGTCGCATGATGCCCAGCGGCGAAAAAGGCAATCCCCTGCTCGCGAGCACTGTGCACCGTTTGTTCTGATACCTCGCCGGTGATAAATGCATCAACACCGAGCGCGACAGCCTCGTCAATAAACCCTTGCCCACCACCTGTGCACCATGCCAACCGCCGAATAGGTTGCTGACACGGAACATAGCACGTTAAATCGCGGTTGAGCTTTTCGATCAACGCATCCGCTAACTGTTCGCTTGTGTAGGGTTGTTCAACATGACCAAGCATCAATACATTGCCAGGATCGCTCGGGTTAGCCGTACCGTCGATTGACCAATTCATTAGCTTGGCCAATTGCGCGTTATTGCCCAATGAAGGGTGGGCATCGAGCGGCAAATGATAGGCAATCAAGTTGATATCGGCTTCCAACAACGCCTTAATACGACGTTTTTTCATCCCCACAATAGGTTGATGTTCGTTTTTCCAGAAGTAACCATGATGCACTAATAAGGCATCAACGTCCGCAGCAACGGCTGCATCGACCAACGCCTGACTCGCAGTAACACCTGTCATGATACGCTTTACATGCGACTTGCCTGCCACTTGCAAACCGTTGGGGCAAAAATCCTTTATTTGACGTACTTTTAACAACTCATCTAAATAGTCAGTGAGCTGACTTACTTCAATTGTCATTTATTCACCTACTTTTACGGCGTGTTTGCAACTTATTTTACCTTAAATTAGACATAAATCCGAAAAAACGGTATAAACGGTCAGGTAGATTACTTTTTAATCGTTTCTGTTAAATTTTTATAATCGAATAGGGTTTGATTAATGAGCAAACTGGATAAAGAGAAAGTTCTTGCAGATTACACCGCAGCTTACAAGAAAGCACACGGTAAGGCGCCATCCATTGAGGCCAAAAGCGGTTGGTACAGTGTAAACGGTGGTAAAAACGTTCGTTTAGCTCAGCTTGCGGAAGAAGCGGAGTCACTTGCTGCGGGCTCAGTCACAGCGCCCGCAAAAAAAGAGAGCAAACCCAAAGCAGCGGCGTCCAAATCAGCGCCCAAAAAAGCTACCGTAAAATCCAGTGGCAAAGGCGGATTAACGGCAAAAGAGCTGTGGCAACAGAAATTGCAACAAAAATCCGGCCGCTGTCGCTTCCCTAGAGGGTCTTAAAGGAACTAAAAAACCAACCCTTCGGTTGGTTTTTTATTTATAGCACATCGGGGTTTTTACCTGCGACACGATCGATAGGGACTCGGATTTTGCGGTAGCGGTACACGATAAACTCTTCACGTTTAAAGCTAATGAGCTCATCACCAAAATCAGCCTGAGATACCATATAAGAGCCATCTTTATTTTGTTGCTTTACAATACCTAGCTTACCGCAGTGGGGACCTCTTTTTACAAAAATGGTCTGACCGTTAATGCGCGGATTATTGTAAGAAAACGTCGGTCCTGCCATAAATGACTCATACACCCTAATATTCAAAGATGCTTATTATATCGACCAGCGCCCTATTTTCTACAACCATTTCTTGTAAATGCGCTACTGCTTTCCGATATAGAGCGTAATTTCACCCACGGGCAAGCCGTATTTATACATTTGCGTGCGGTTAATCATATTGTTTTCATCAACCAGGTACATCCAATCATCCAACGAGAGCGCCATCATTTCGCCATCGACTTCAACCTGTAACACGTATTCCCAGTTAAGTGCATTACCCGCTGTGGTACCAACAGCGACACCTTCAACATCCGATGCTCGCCCCTCGTAAGTATTGGGACCCGTTTTTGTGAGCTTCCAAATACGTTCCTGTGTGCGACCGTCCGCGTAGGTGAATTGCTCGTCAAGTGTGCCTTGGTTACCATCCCAAGAGCCTTGCATTTGCACGGTAAAACGCTGAATGACCTTACCAGAGTAATCTTGCACGACACCATGAGCGACCAAATCGCCCTTAAAAAACTCCTCTAACTGTAACTTCGGTAGCTCACCTTGATACTCTTCTATCGCTGTTGAACACGCCGAAAGCGATAACAAGGCAACCACTGCCAATAGCCATTGAGATACACGCTTATTACTGTTTTCCAACCAGCTCATCTCTTTCCTCCTCAAAACGCGACCCAGGTGATAACCAAATCGCTAAAAATTGTTCAGTAAACTGACTCGAGTTAATCACACCCAAGCTTTTATCGCCTTGATAAAATGCCGCATAACCCTCTTTGGTCTCTTTCAATAAGATACAGTCATCTTCTTTGATATCAGGCCACATTTCCGAAAGCTTATCTAACCACTGCGACTGTTCCTGACTATTGAAGCCAAGTTTCTCCCACTCTTCTGACGTGGTTTCCACCAACTCCTTTGCTTCAATATCACGTAAGTAGCGCAACAATAGGGCTTTGCGTTGCTGCTTGCGTTGCGACCAGTCAAAATCGCCATCTGTCGTATAAAGGAAGGCATCGTAAACGTCCCAAAACAGCACACGGAGACGTGTTTGACCAACTTCTTTATATTCATCAGCCAATGGCTTCTTACATTCATCGATAGATTGTGCGCCGACAGCCGTGCTCAGCCCAGCACATACTAAGGCACTTGCTAAAGCTAATGACTTGGTTTTCATAGAACTAACCTCTCATTTGGACTGGCTCGCATAGCACGACAGAAAAACAACATAAAGAGTCCCCACACAACCGCGTAGACGAGTAACGTAAAGAATAGCGATTCAGCCGTCCCCGCACCGAACCCTAATCCAACATAGTAAGTAAACGGGCCAGAAACTGCGCCTAATAAGGCTGCAACGAACGGCATCTTAACGAGCCAATCCAATGCGACCGGTGCCATCGCAGCAAATCCGACCCATAACAACGCCAACCACAACGGAAAAACCGAGCCCACAAAGTCAATCGCACCGAGGCTAATGGCTATCGCCTCGAGTAATAAGCCCACAGCTAACAGTTGTGCCATTTTCTTAACGGGTATTTCAGCAATCCAGTAGCTATAGGCAAATTGGGCGATGGCCAGCACAATAGTCAGCCATAGGTAATCACTCCGTCCTGCAACTGCACTTAACCACAATAAGTTAAACAGTACGAAGCTAACGATCTTGTGTTGTAGCGAAGTTGACAAAGGTCTCCTTGGAGGCGCCTTATGACGTTTTGGATGCAGTGACTTGTACTACAGATACGGTCTTTTCTAAAAATCCGCCTTCGCAATAGCCAAAATAATAATTCCACAAGCGCGAAAATCGAGCATCGTAACCAAACTGCTCTAGTTCACCGGCACGACCATTAAACCGATCACGCCAAGCCGCTAATGTCTTGGCATAACTCTCACCAAAATCTCGCACATCGCGAACCACCAACGATGTTTCTTTCTTAAATAAATCGGTCATTAGAGAGAGCGATGGTAAAAAGCCACCGGGGAAAATATGTTTCTGTATGAAGTCGACCGAGCGGGAATAACTCGCGTAACGTTGGTCAGCAATCGTAATCGCCTGAATACACATCAGTCCATTCTGCTTTAGGCGATCATTACAAACTTGGAAAAAACCAGGCAAATAACGCTTACCGACCGCTTCGATCATTTCGACCGATACCAATTTATCGTACTGACCGGTGAGGTCGCGATAGTCTTCTTTCAACAGTGTGATACGGTCTTCCAGTCCGAGCGATTTGATACGCTCCGCTACATATTGATACTGCTCTTCTGAAATCGTTGTAGTCGTCACTTGACAGCCATAATTCTGCGCAGCAAAAATTGCTAAGCCACCCCAGCCAGTGCCTATTTCTAAGAGGTGATCCCTCGGCTTCAACTCCAATTTCCGACACAGACGATCCATTTTATTCAATTGCGCTTGTTCAAGTGTCTCGTTGCCTTGTAAGAACAGAGCACTCGAGTACTGCATATTTGTGTCTAAAAAGCGGGTGTACAGCTCATTACCTAAATCATAGTGTGCCGAAATATTCTTCTTAGCTTGCGCCTTGTGATTTCGGTTGGCCCAATGACGGTATTTATTAATTGGAAAGGTGAGCCAAGCGACTTTTCGCTCCAATTTATCAAGCGCGTCCATATTGCGAGCAAATACCTGGATCACTGCCGTTAAATTTGGTGTTTCCCACGCTTTATCAATAAAGAGTTCAGCCGCGCCAATACTGCCACCGGTCAACAAGCGCACATAAAATTTAGCGTCTAATACATTTATCTCAGCGCATAAGTCTGAAGACTTATCTCCATAATGACCGACCAGTTTGCCTTGTTCTTTAACAATCAACTGGCCTTCGCCTAAATGAGCAAGCAACGCCTGCGTCATACGTTTTGCTGCTTTATCTATCCAGCCGTAAGTCAGCGGTGCTTGCATTACAGTTTCGCCTTGAGACATCGATCGTACCCTTTATCTAGTCTTACTTTTTTTTGTTTTAGGATGGTCGTATATGGGAATGCGCTTGATGAACAACTTTAACGCTTGCCAATAAATTCCACCGATTATTCTTAGCGCCATAAACGGCACAGTTTTTATTACGTGTTTTATTGATTTACGGTTTAACTCACTTCTAGACAACTTCATGCCTGCGATAAACTCAGCCCTTTCGCGGCAAGCTTTTATGGTTACCGACAACTTATCAGTTGGTGGCTCGATATACCATCGATAACGCATATCCATCGGGTTGAAAGGAGAAACATGGAATGCCTTTTCGTGCTCAGGCACGGTTTCGGCCAAGTCAACAAGGTAATAGTGCCTCTCCAGCCAAGGTGTATTGCTGACCTCAGCGAGCACGTGGGTAAAGTGCTCACCCTGCTGCAGAAAATATAGGTTGAGAGGAGAGAAATAAATACCAAAGGTTCGCAGATTACCGACAAACCAGATTCGACCGCTAAGCGCTCGCGAATTGAGCTGGTTCATTTTTTCAAGCACAGCGGTTTTTAGGTCCCCTGTTGAGCCCCGTAGGTAATCATTACGTCTGAACCACAGCGGCGCAAAGCCTCGGGTACTGAGCCAGCGGCTTTGCTGGTTTACCTCGTCAAGCTCGTCTAGGCACACGCACCACTGCATAAACCGATAGTTAAACTGATGATGTTTTGGGGTTCGACGTTCATGAAAAACTTGCCCCCAATAGATACCGCTATCCATTATCTACATTAAGCTCCGGCGCAATCATATTAACCACGTCTATGGCACTGTGTACACCGTCTTCATGGAAGCCGCTGTACCAGTAAGCACCACAAAAATAGGTGTTGCGATGACCATTGATCAGGTCTCTATCTTTGCGGGCAGCCATTGAGGTTGTGCTGTATTGAGGGTGTGCATAAAACAGTTTTTTAATCACCTTGTCCGGATCAACAGCCTCACTATTATTGAGCGTAACAAGGTAGTGCGCTTGCGTCTTTAAACCCTGCAAAATATTCATGCTGTAGGTCACTGAACTTGGTTCGCGCTGCGCCGACTCACCGACCCTTAAACGATAATTCCAGCTTGCCCAGGCGGCCTTTCGAAGCGGCAACAGAGCACGGTCGGTCTGCAATACAACCTCATTTAGTTTATAGGGGATGCTACCCAAAATGCGCTTTTCGGCATCATTAGCGTCGGCTAGCAGTGCCAATGCTTGGTCGCTGTGACAAGCAAACACAACACGATCGAAGTGCTCAACATGACCATCTAAGAAGGTTAACGATGCGCCATTCTCGGTGCGTCGGACTTCACTAATATCTTGAGACAAACGAATACGGTCACTAAATTTAGCGGTTAATTTGGGAATGTAAGCGCTAGAACCACCTTCAATCGTATGCCACTGGGGTCGATTGCTGATGTCCAACAGACCATGGTTTAAGAAAAAGCGCAAGAAAAAGCCTAATGGAAACTGGTAGGCATCTTTAATACTCGATGACCAAATCGCGGAGATCATCGGTAGCAAATAATAATGCGCGACTTGCTCATCTAAATCCAGCGAATCGATGAACTCACCCAAGGTTATATGGTCGTTATCGCTATTCTCTTGTGCAGCCTTTTTTGCCGCTTCGTTAAACGTAACAATACCTTTAAGTAATCTATAAAACTTGGGTCGAAACAAGTTACGTTTTTGGGCAAACAAAGTAAGTAAAGTATGTCCGTTATACTCAAGACCTGACTCTGGATCTTGCACACTAAAGCTCATTTCAGTGTCCCGCCACGTCACACCCACTTCAGTCATTAGACGTTTGAAACGCGGATAGGTTCGGTCATTAAACACGATAAAGCCCGTATCGACACCAACAGGGCCTTTCTCATCATTGACCTCAATGGTATTTGTATGACCGCCGATATAATCGTTTTTTTCGAATACCGTCACCTCATGGTGGTCAGTTAAGTAATATGCCGTTGTTAAGCCTGCAATACCACTTCCTACAACTGCTATTTGCATTAATTTCCCTTCGACATACGTTTACTGAGCGCTACTTGCCACGCTTGAGGCAGAATAGACATGGTTTTTAACATCAATGTAAAAATGGTAGGAAAACCGATATCTCGTTTGTTCTTGTCGATACCTTTGCGGATACACTGAGAGGCATAATCGACAGAAACTCGCATCGGCATTTCAAAATCGTTAGCATCGGTCATCGGGGTTTTAACAAACCCAGGTGAAATCGAGAGCACCCGAATACCTTTAGGGGCAAGATCCACTTCGAGTGAGCGACTAATATAATGAATCGCTGCTTTTGATCCGCCATAGGCTTGAGCCCGCGTAAATGGCAATAGTCGTGCAAGACTACCTACCAACACTAATTTCGAACCTGGCTGAAGCGTCCGCAACAAACCTTGCACGCAATTCATTGTGCCTTGCACATTAACGGTAAATACCCGTTCAAAGAGCTCTGCGTCAAATGATTCAATATCCAAGTATTCACAGACACCCGCACTCAAAATGGCAACATCGATTTGATTGATTGATCCCAAAAGCTCAATTGTTTTATCGCGATCAACCGTGTCGAATTGTAACGTTTCGACATAGTCAGGGAACTCGTCTGCCAATTTTTTCAGCGCATCGGCGTTGCGCCCGCAAGCGATCACGTTATGACCCTCGCAGGCATAGTCTGCAACGAGTTGTTGACCAATCCCACTGGTAGCACCGGTGATGAGTACTTTCATGATGACACCAGCCTCTGTTTGATCTTATCAATAACAAACCCGACCAACGGTACATGCTCGTATAACATGGCACCCAAATCATAGTGGTCTTCTTGTAATCTTATTTTTTCGTCTTCAAACTGAACATGTGAAACACCTGGCAGAATGATTTCACGACCGTTGGCGAGCTTTGGATGCGAAAATCGCATTTGCCAACTCAAGTAGGCCTGCTTATCACCAATGACTTCGTCTTCAAACGTAAAATGACAATACTCTACGTTTTCCATGGTGTGCTCAAAATAGTTGCGCAAGTCATCTCGGCCCACGACTTGGTGAATGGGATCATTAAACGCAACATCGTCATGATATATCGAGTCTAAATCATCGAGTTGATCCGTCGAAAATTCCTCGTAAAAGCTCTTAAGCTTTTCCACTAACTCTTTGTTATCCATTTTTCACCTGCTTAAACGTCGATAAAAATCGCTCACGCGCCTCGCTATGATCGACTATCGGAGACACGTACCCCGTTTTATGCTGTTTCAAATACGAATGTGGCCAATGAATATGTTTACTCGGTACATCCGCTAGTTCTTTTATCCAAGTACGAATGTAGATTCCGTCGGGATCAAACTTCTCACTCTGCCGGACAGGATTAAAAACCCGAAAATAAGGGACCGCATCAGTACCAACCGATGCACTCCATTGCCAGCCGCCGTTGTTAGCTGGAAAGCTGCCGTCCACAAGGTTACGCATAAAGTACTGCTCTCCTTTGCGCCAGTCGATCAGTAGATCTTTGACTAAAAAATTAGCCACGATCATACGTAAACGATTATGCATCCATCCGGTCTCATTGAGCTGTCGCATGCCGGCATCGACGATAGGAAAGCCTGTGCGCCCGTCACACCAAGCTTGAAAATCTTCTTCAGCGTCTCGCCAAGGTAACCCTTGGGTTTCTGTCTGATAGTTCTCTCCTCGACTTAATCGCGGTTCATGAAACATGAGGTGCTGATAAAACTCTCGCCACGCAACTTCTGTTAGCCAAGTGTCTGCGCCGGGCTCGAGCCCATACGGAAACTCTGGTGACAATGACGAGAGTGCGCGCGCTACAGTTTTCGGTGCAATCGCTCCCATTTCAAAATATGCAGACATCATCGAGGTACCATCAACGGAGGGTTGATCGCGACGCGCTTTGTAGTCGTCAACCTGATGTTCAATAAATTGACCCAGTTTACCCATAATGGCTTGTCGTCCGACCGGGTAGGTTTGACTATTTTTACGCTCTAACGGACACTGCGGTAGCTCGGTACTGCTCGCTACGGTATTTTCAACGCGCCAAGACTCTGGGGTCCAATCACTGATTTTAGCAACCTCAGTACGCCAAGCTCGGTTAAATGGCGTGAATACTTTGTAGTAGCCGCCCTGTTTTGTTTCCACAGCCTCTGGCGGCACGAGTAAGTTACCGTCAAATAATTGAAACTCGATATTACGCTGCTCAAAGCATGCCCTGGCTTGCTTATCACGCTCTATCTCATCCAGTGGATACTCTCTATTTGCGTATACCGTATTGACTTTATGTTTCTCACAGAAATCGGCAATCGTTGCGCCACTTTGGCTAAATCGATCGATTGTAAAAATCGAAAAACCAATTCCTTTGTCAGCGAGCTCCTGCTTAAACTCTGCTAAATGACGCCACCATAAATCGACTTTAATGGGCGCCCAGTCATGCGCCTGCCAAGTACGCTGGGGTACTAAAAATAACGCATAAACGTGTTTGTGATTAAGACAGGCTGCATCGAGCGCCGGATTGTCTACCGTTCTCAAGTCACTTCTAAACCAAACAACTGCCGCCATAGTTATAGTCCATATCTTAATTTTAAATCTTCAGGGTATGGTGTGACATACCACTGTTCGGCTAGATATTCATTGGGAAACTCGCGTAAGTAATGACGAATAAGCGTCAAGGGAGCCATAAGCGGTAACGTACCATCGTGATAGTCGAGTATTAGTTGACTTAATTCGTGCTTCTGTTCTTTATCTAAATGCTGCTTGAAGTAACCTTGAATATGCTGCAATACATTCGTGTGGTTACGCCTTGAAGCCGGCTTACTAAGCGCGTTCATAACTTGTAAGATGTAACGTTGGCAGAAGCCCTCATCAATTGATTTTGCTTCACCGACCTCGCGCCCCAGGGCGCGATATTCGGCTTGGTTGTGAGCCATCAAAATCAATTTAGACTGTGTGTGAAATTTTAATAATGCCGACTTACTCAACGGATGCGGCAAGGATTTCCAGCGACCGTATAAAAATACACGCAAGATAAAGTTTTCTCGTAAGTGAGGGTCATTCAGACGACCATCTTCCTCAAGCGGTAGTGCAGGTTCCAATTCATGCAATCGCTCGGCAAACAAGCCCATCGCCTCTTTGCGCGCGCTGCCGGTTTTCGGATCGTAGAGTTTTACCCGCTCCATACCGCAACTGGGTGACTTCGCGCACAACACGTAACCCGATAGATCCTTAAGTTTTGGTTGAACTCGGTCTGCAAAACTTTTCAATGAATCGGTTACGTCTTCACCGGTTTTAGGAATGACAGCGCGTATCTGCTGATCGTGAAACTCAAGCCTAATGGTGGGTCGAGGCACTGGTAAACCAATGCCCACTTCCGGGCAAAACTTGACAAATTCTACGTGTTTGGCAAGTTCATTTTCACAAAAAGGTGAACGCTTATGTCCACCATCGAAACGCACTTCGTCACCCAACAAACAGGCACTTATTCCAACTTTTAGACGCATCAAAACTCCGTTTATTTACAAGCTTATAATACATTATATATATTGTTGCATCGGTGTTGCCATCTACCATAACGGACTTACAGCAAAAAAGGTTTGCTTAAGTTATACAAATTTAGATCCAAGCTGAATAAGCATGCGTAAAGCATGTTAAATCAAACCAAATTCAGGATAGTTGTATCGTATGGAAAAAGTGCAGCGTTTACCCTTATTTCCCTTGACGGCGCATGTCATGCCGAATGGGAAGCTTAAATTGCGCATCTTCGAACAACGCTACACACGACTGGTTAAACATTGCATGGCAAGCCAAAGCGAGTTTGTGGTGTGCATGTTTGACCCGGGTATCGACAAATATGATGCTGACTATATTCTGCCCTTTGGCACCGCAGTCACTATTGTTGACTTTGAAATGCTCAACGATGGCTTTCTGGGTATTACTGTACAAGGTGAACGTCGAGTTCATATAAAACATCACGAATTCGAGGAGGATGGTCTTCGAGTCGGTGACGTCGAAGCGCTGCCTTTTTGGCAGCCGACACCGATTACGGATGAGGTTGCCGTGCTTAGAGAACGTCTTGAAGAAATTTATGGTGTTTATCCAGAACTCGGGGATTTGTATGATGAAAAACCGTTTGAACAACTCGACTGGGTGTGTCAACGTTGGCTCGAAATTTTACCACTCGACGTTCACACCAAACAAGAGTTAATTAAATCGCAATCAAGTGAGCAAGTTGCTGATTATCTGCTAAACTTGGTTACGTAACTTTTTTGAGATCGACTGATCCAAACTTAAACTTGTTCTCGTAGTTAGATATACCAACTAACAACAATAGCAGGTCTAGTTATGCAAACGGTGACATCTCATACTTCACAACGGGGAGTTATGACCACATCCCAGCAGGACACTGCAGAAAAAGCTGCGCAACTTTTGGCTCAAATTGCTGAAACGCGTAGCCGTCAAGCGTTCAGTGAATTGTTCTCACACTTTGCGCCTAAGTTGCAAGCTTATGGAACGCGTCAGTTTGGTAACGAACAAACTGCGATGGATCTTGTGCAAGAAACAATGACTAACGTATGGCACAAGGCTCATCTATTTAAGGCCGATAAAGGTTCTCCCTCAACGTGGATCTTCACAATCGCGCGTAATATTCGATTCGACTTATTGAGAAAGAATAAAAAACGCAAAGATGATATAAGTGCAGATGAACTTTGGCCGATTTTGGCTGAACAGAATGATAACCTAGATGACGATTACGCGTTGGATCAAGACATTCTGTTGCAAGAGATTTCTCACTACTACGGTCAGTTGCCAGATGCGCAACGTATCGTGGTAGAAAAAATATATGTCGAGGGTAAGTCGCAACAAGAAGTTTCCGACTCTCTTGGAATTCCATTGGGCACGGTTAAGTCTCGTACGCGCCTTGCATTAAAGAAATTGAAAGAGTTAATAGTTGAGCATGATTAAGTCACATCCCTCTGAAGCAATTTTGTATCAGTACGCTTCAGGCGACCTTAGTGCGTCAATGACATTAGTTGTTGGTACACATATTGATATGTGCCCTATTTGCAAGCGAACAGTTTGTGAAATAGAGGAAGGTTTATGTAACAAGCATTTGGATAGCCTTGTTGAGACGATTTGTGCCCCCTCTAAAGGTGCCATGTCGAAAACTCAATGCGACCAAATGTTAGAAGCGATTTTTAACTCTCAGGCTAAACCAGCGGCTCAACGCGAAGACTTAATTAGCCTTGAGGGTCGTCGCTTTAATTTACCGACGACTTTGGCGCACAACGCTCATCGTATCGGAGAATGGACTCACTTAGTGGGTAAGCTATGGAGAGCACCAGTTGCTTTGTCCGATGATGGGCAGACCAACTTAATTTACATGGAACCTGGTGCGCAAGTACCGGAACATACTCACAAAGGGCAAGAAGCCACACTGGTGAT
Organism: uncultured Idiomarina sp.; assembly: GCF_964010655.1. NCBI lineage: Bacteria > Pseudomonadati > Pseudomonadota > Gammaproteobacteria > Alteromonadales > Idiomarinaceae > Idiomarina > uncultured Idiomarina sp. The sequence continues at coordinate 14,724 of NZ_CAXGLS010000030.1, read as the reverse complement.
TGATGGCGTATTCAATGATGAGCACGATGCTTATTATGACGGTGATTTCATCTTGTTGGATGCGGATCGTAAGCATACCCCTCGCACTGCGACGGAAGACTGCTTAACGCTCGCGACACTCGATGCGCCGTTATTCTTTACGTCGGGTATTAGTCGCCTGCTCAATCCATTTAGTAGTTTATTTTTTCGCTAACGTTTTAAGCATAACGTAATAACAAAGCCCGAGCTAATGCTCGGGCTTTGTGTTTTCTACGCGGCTTTTGAACTTTTGACCGGGTTTAAAGCTCACCACTCGGCGAGCTGAAATAGGAATATCCTCACCCGTTTTTGGATTCCGGCCTGGGCGCTGATTCTTTGTTCGAAGTTCAAAGTTACCAAAGCCTGATAACTTGACCATTTCCCCCGACTCTAAAACAGAACGTATTTCTTCAAAAAACGCCTCTACTAAATCCTTAGCGTCTTGCTTACTTACACCGTACTTGTCAAAAAGTACCTCAGCGAGTTCTGCTTTAGTCAGCGCCATATCCTAATCCCTCAAGGTTGCATCAAACTCCGACTGTAACGTCGATACTAGCTTTTCCATAATGCCGTTTATTTCGGTTTCTTCAAGTGTCTTTTCGTTATCTTGAAGTGTGACAGAAAGAGCTAAGCTACGCTTACCTTCTGGCAAGTTATCGCCTTGGTACACGTCAAATAAGTTTAGGTCAATCAACTGATTAACGCCAATGTTCTTCAACGTAGTTAACACTTCACCCGCCGCGATACGCTCATCTAAAACAACCGCTAAGTCTCGGCGGATACTCGGAAACCGCGACACGGGTTGAGCCGATGGAATACTACGTTGGTTAATCGCATCAAGTTGCAATTCGAACACAAACGCGCGTTGATTAAGACCGAATGTCTTCTCAAACTTAGGATGTAAGGCGCCCATATAGCCAATGCACCGCTCACCACGGTATATCGCTGCCGATTGCCCTGGATGCAGAGCGCTGTGTTCGCTCGCTACAAAACGAACATCATTGACGCCCGTTTTTTTCAACAAGGCTTCGACATCACCTTTTACATCATAGAAGTCGACGCCACGGTCTTCCGCCGACCAATGTTCGCCATAGGCCTTACCTGAACGCACGCCAGCAAACATCGGTTGCTGCACCACACCATTTTCAGCCGCTTCATCAGGGATAAAACGTAAGCCTGTTTCGACAAAAGCTAACACTGATTGCTGACGCTTTTGGTTATGCGCTAGCGCATTCAATAGACCTGGCCACAAGCTTAACCGCATTGATGACATGTCCACCGAAATAGGATGGGGTAATGTTAACGATGCACTTTCATCAAATAACGCCGCTTGATGTTTCGGATCGACGAAGCTATACGTAATTGCTTCTTGATAGCCCCGCTCGATCATCGCATCCACTAAGCGATGTGTGCTGATCAGTGATTCCTGTTGTGGGCGCATACGTAATTGTGCAGCAGGCGCAGCTGCCTGAATATTGTTATACCCAAATACGCGTGCGACTTCTTCGATAAGGTCTTCTTCAATAGCAATATCAAATCGATAAGTCGGCACTTTGACCAACCACTCGCCTGTCTCCACTTTGACGTCAAAGCCTAGACGCTCGAGAATTTCAGTCACGCGAGCAGTTTCAATATCAATTCCTAATACACTCGCGAGCCGTGCTGCACGTAGTGTCACCTCAGCTGGCTTAGGTAGATGCTCGTCTGACTTCGCTTCGACGATAGGACCCGCCTCGCCACCACAAATTTCAATCAATAACTGTGTTGCGCGCTCCATGGCTTGACGTTGCAATTCGGGGTCAACACCGCGCTCATAACGATGAGACGCATCCGTGTGTAAACCAAAACGGCGTGCTTTACCTAAAATCGCATCAGGTGCAAAAAACGCGCTTTCGAGGAATATATCTTTGCTTTCTCGTGTTACACCACTGTCGAGACCACCGTAAACGCCCGCCATAGCCAATGCCTGCGTGTCATCAGCAATAACTAGCACATCGTCATCGAGCTTCACTTCTTGCTCATCCAATAAAGTTAAGGTCTCACCTTTATTGGCATAGCGCACATGCACATCGCCTTGAACGCGCTCGAGGTCGAATGCGTGCATCGGATGGCCGAGCTCCAACAATACATAGTTGGTGATATCAACCACAGGATCAATGCTACGTATACCACTGCGACGTAGTTTCTCACTCATCCACAACGGTGTTTGTTGCTTAACATCGACATTTTTTACTACGCGCCCCAAGTAACGAGGACACCCAACCGGTGCATCTAAATGAATCGCCTTAGTCTCTTCGAGGGTTACTGCAACCGCGTCTACTGTCGGCTCGGACACATCAATGTTATTCAGTACACCGACCTCACGTGCTATGCCACGAATACTCAGGCAGTCACCGCGGTTGGGTGTTAAATCGATATCAATAGTTAAGTCATCCAGACCCAAATACTCGCGGTAATCTTTGCCGATGGGTGCGTCTGAAGGTAGCTCAATGATACCGTCGTGGTCATCAATTAGACCCAGCTCTTTAAACGAGCACAACATACCATGCGATGGATGTCCGCGCAGCTTTGCCTTCTTAATTTTGAAGTCACCCGGTAATACCGCGCCAACCTTAGCGACCACAACCATTAAATTCTTACGGCAGTTTGGGGCACCGCAAACGATATCAAGTAATTCATCCTCACCCACATCGACTTTAGTGACCTGCAACTTATCAGCGTCTGGATGAGGACCACATTCAACGACTTTACCAACGACAACAGTATGAAAGTCTGCTGCAACCGGCTCTAAGCCATCAACCTCAAGGCCAGCCATACTGAGTTGCTCACTCAGTGCTTCACTAGAAATGTCTGGATTGACCCAACTTCTTAGCCAATTTTCACTAAATTTCATGTTCGCCGCCCTCTTAATTAAACTGTTTTAGGAATCGCAGGTCGTTCTCGAAGAACGCACGCAGATCGGTCACGCCGTAACGCAGCATGGTTAATCGCTCAACACCCATGCCAAAAGCGAAGCCCGTGTATTGCTCAGGATCAATACCGACTGCACGAAGCACATTGGGGTGAACCATTCCGCAACCCAATACTTCTAACCATTTACCATCTTTACCCATTACATCCACTTCAGCAGAAGGTTCAGTAAACGGGAAATAAGAAGGACGGAAACGAACCGTTAACGACTCCTCAAAAAAGTTATTTAAGAAGTCTTCTAAAATGCCTTTTAACTGCGTAAAGCTCACGTCTTTATCAACCATCAAGCCTTCTACCTGATGGAACATCGGTGTGTGCGTTTGGTCATAATCGTTACGATAAACGCGACCTGGTGAAATGATGCGTAATGGTGGCTGCTCAGCCTCCATAGTGCGGATTTGCACACCCGAAGTTTGCGTTCTTAGCATCGTTGAGGGAGTAAAGTAGAACGTATCGTGGTCTGCACGTGCGGGGTGATTCGCCGGAATATTGAGTGCGTCAAAGTTGTGAAAGCCGTCTTCCACTTCTGGGCCCTGCTTCACACTAAAACCTAAGTCACCAAAGAATGATTCAATACGGCGAATGGTTTGTGTAACGGGATGTACGCCACCCACTTGGCTAGCGCGTCCAGGTAAGGTCACATCAATACGCTCAGCATCAAGCTTTGCTTCGAGCTCAGCCGCCTTTAAAACCTCTTTACGGGCGTTAATATCAGCTTGGACTTGTTGTTTAGCTTGGTTAATTTTTTGTCCCGCGTCCCGACGCTCAGATGGTTCAAGTTGACCTAAGCCTTTTAACAGCTCAGTTAACCGACCTTTCTTGCCCATGTATTCAACGCGCACTTCGTCCAGTGCTTGCGGCGAATCAGCTTCAGCAATAGCTTGCTGCGCCTGTTCAACAATTTGTTCTAACTGCATTCGTTCCCTCAACCTATCATGCAAATTACGAAAGCTCTATTCTAACGAAAAAGCCATAAAAAAGGGAGCCAAATTGGCTCCCTTTTAAATCTGTTTATCGGTTTTTGGCAAAGCCTTTATTGCCGATTACAGTGCACCTTTCGCCTTTTCAACCAAGGCTGCAAAACCGCTTTGGTCATGTACAGCGATGTCGGCAAGGATTTTGCGATCGATTTCTACCGATGCTTTCTTCAGACCGTTGATAAAGCGGCTGTATGACAAACCGTTTTGACGCGCTGCCGCATTGATACGAACAATCCACAATTGACGGAATTGACGTTTCTTGTTGCGACGGTCACGGTATGCGTATTGACCTGCTTTAGTAACTGCCTGCACCGCAACGCGATATACGCGACTACGAGCACCATAATAACCTTTCGCCTGCTTTAGGACTTTCTTGTGACGCGCACGCGCGATCACACCACGTTTAACTCGTGCCATTTGCTAATCCCTCCTTACGCGTATGGTAACATACGATCGACTAATTTGACGTCGGCCTCGTGGACCATGCTCTTCGCGCGAAGCTGACGCTTACGCTTAGGTGTCTTCTTAGTCAGAATGTGACGCAAGTGAGATTGCTTGCACTTGTAACCGCCTGAAGCAGTCTTTTTAAAGCGCTTTGACGCGCCCTTGTTTGATTTCATTTTTGGCATGAAATAAAACTCCGCATTGTTGATTAAAAGTGTGACAGGGTGAGTTCAACCGAAGCTGAACTACTTGTGTACCACAATCACTTCTTAGCCGGTGCCAGAACCATTATCATCTGGCGACCTTCGGCCCTTCTAGGGAACGACTCAACAGTTGAGATTTCGTCTAAATCGTCTTTAATACGAGTTAGCAGCTCAATACCCAACTCTTGGTGTGCCATTTCCCGGCCACGGAAACGGATAGTGACTTTAGTTTTGTCACCTCCCTCGAGGAAGCGACGCAGGTTGCGCAGTTTTACCTGGTAGTCGCCCTCATCTGTGCCAGGTCGGAATTTGACTTCCTTAACCTGAATCTGTTTCTGCTTTTTCTTCTGCTCTTTCTGGTCTTTACTCTTTTCGTAGAGAAACTTACCGTAATCCATAAGGCGGCAGACAGGTGGCTCAGCATTTGGACTCATTTCGACCAAATCAACACCAGCATCCTCTGCTGCTTCAAGAGCTTCATTGATACTTACAATACCGATCTGTTCACCTTCCGTGCCAATTAAGCGAACTTCATTAACACGAATTTCGTCATTGATACGATTTTTGTCAGCGCTTTTCTGAGTTCTTTTTCCGCCTTTAATGGTTTATTCCTCCAAACTAATTAATTGATCTTGCGTGTACGCACTTCTGCTTGTAACTGCTCAACAAACTGTTCGAGCGGAAACTTACCTAAGTCTTCACCGCTACGAGTACGAACCGCAACCTCGCCAGCCTCGACTTCTTTGTCGCCGACAACTAGCAAATAGGGAACACGTTTTAAAGTGTGTTCTCGGATTTTAAAGCCTATCTTCTCATTTCTCAAGTCGGCTGATGCACGAATTCCCTTTTCATTCAGGGATTTCACTACTTTATTGACGTAATCGCGTTGATTATCGGTAATATTCATCAATACGACTTGCGTCGGTGCGAGCCACAACGGGAAATTCCCCGCATACTCTTCAATAAGAATGCCCATAAAACGTTCAAGTGAGCCGAGAATGGCTCGGTGAATCATCACAGGCGTATGGCGATCGTTATCTTCACCTACATAAGTCGCATTTAAACGACCTGGTAACGCGAAATCTAACTGTATTGTACCACACTGCCACGCACGACCTAAGCAATCGAACAAAGTAAATTCAATTTTAGGACCGTAGAAGGCACCTTCACCGGGTAAATAGGTGAAGTCGATATCATGCGCTTTCAAGGCATCCGCTAAAGCTTTTTCACTGCGATCCCAAGTTGCATCATCACCGAGGCGTTTCTCAGGACGTGTTGAAAGCTTCACATCGATCTTATCGAAACCAAAGGTTTCGTATGTTTCGTAGACCATTTTAATACACGCAGCGACTTCGTCTTGCACCTGATCTTCTGTACAAAAAACGTGCGCATCGTCTTGTGTAAAGCCACGTACACGCATCAGTCCGTGCAACGCACCTGAAGGTTCATTTCGGTGACACGATCCAAACTCGGCCATACGTAATGGCAGATCACGGTAAGACTTAAGACCTTGGTTAAAGATCTGTACGTGACCTGGGCAGTTCATTGGTTTTACCGCGTACTCGCGGTTTTCCGATGATGTCGTAAACATCAGGTCTGAGAACTTCTCCCAATGACCCGACTTTTCCCACAATACTCGGTCCATCATCATCGGACCTTTCACTTCTTGGTATTGGTATTCACGAAGCTTTTCGCGCACGAAGTCTTCAAGTTCGCGGAAAATGGTCCAACCGTTATGGTGCCAAAATACCATACCTGGCGCTTCTTCTTGCCAGTGGAACAGGTCTTGTGCCTTACCAATCTTACGGTGATCGCGTTTTTCGGCCTCTTCTAACCGTTGCAGATACGCTTTTAACTGTTTTTTATCCGCCCACGCAGTACCGTAAACACGTTGCAACATCTTGTTATCTGAGTTACCCCGCCAGTATGCGCCCGCCATTTTCATCACTTTAAAGTGTTGGCAGAATTTCATCGTTGGCACGTGTGGTCCACGGCACATATCAATGTATTCTTCGTGGTGGTAAAGACCCGGGTTGGCATCCGTTGGAATATCTTCGTCGAGAATTTCGACTTTGTATGGTTCATGGCGCTCTACAAACGTCTCACGCGCTTCTTGCCAACTCACCTTCTTTTTGATGACCTGATACTCAGTTTTCGCCAGTTCTTTCATGCGTTTTTCAAGTTTATCGAGGTCGTCCTGCGTTAATGTGTGGTCAACGTCAACATCGTAATAGAACCCGTTATCGATGACTGGGCCTATCGCCATTTTTGCGTCCGGCCATAATTGCTTAAACGCGTGACCTAATAAGTGAGCACAAGAGTGACGAATAATATGTAAACCGTCATCGTCTTTCGGTGTCACGATCTCAATACGCGCATCGTGTTCAATCATTTCACAGGCGTCGACGAGTTCACCGTCAATACGGCCTGCTACGGTGGCTTTAGCTAAGCCAGCACCAATATCTTGAGCCACATCCAAAATGGATACAGGTTGATCAAATTCGCGTTGACTACCGTCAGGGAGAGTGATTACAGGCATGAAACTTCCTTTCTACAGTGGTGACACCTACCAAGTGCCACATGCGCTAACATCGATTCTTTGTCGAACCATACGAAATTGTTTACGTTCGGTACCATCGAACGTAAACCCACACTATAATGCAGGCTTTTTGTGAGAGCAAGGGTAACACATGGATCTAGCGAGTGTTTGGGGGCAGCTAGCAGCGTTAACAGCAGCCGCTTTTTGGGCAGTGGCTTCGATACTTTATCATCGCGCCGGTGCTCACTTCTCAGCGTTACAAATGAATCTCATCAAAGGCGCAATTGCCAGTCCGTTGCTATTCGGTATGAGTGCCCTGTTTGGCGCACCGTTGGTATTTAGTGCAGGGCTCTGGTTACTCGCCCTCAGCGGAGTAATTGGTATTACCGTAGGCGACAGCTGCCATTTTGCCGCATTGCGCCGTTTGGGCCCCTGGCACGCGATGCTACTCGAATACTTAGCGCCACCTCTAGCTGCGTTTATGGCTTGGTTGTTTTTAAACGACGGCCTTTCTGGTATCGAAATTATCGGTGCGCTAGTGACTTTGTTGGGTGTTTTATTGGTCGTCACTGAACGTGCGCCGAATCAGCAGCCGTCGCTGTCCATCAGCGGTATCCTGTTTGGCTGTGGTGCTGCCTTCTGTCAAGCAACTGGGCTGGTAATGGCTTTTTCGGTATTACAAAATGATCTTATTGATCCGCTCAGTGCGGCATTTATTCGCCTTGCGGCCGGTTCTATTCTATTAGCGCTGATTGTTGGAATATCACAACGCCACGCTTTTCAAGCCATTTTTCGCCAGTGCCGAGCCATTAACCCACTGCCACTGCTGGGTGCTATCTTTTTTGGGACCTTTTTAGCGATTTGGTTACAGCAGCTATCTATTGCACATATTAATCCGGGTTTAACACAAACACTTCTGTCCACTGCACCACTTTTTTTAATTCCAATTTCTTTATTGAAAAAACAAAAGATTACCGTGCGTTCGCTGTTCGGCGCACTGGTATCATTAGGTGGTATTGCGATTCTCTTTCTATAATTAAGGCTATACGAAAAAACCAAACGGTGACCGTTATGCACGAGGAAGACCTGACCCATACAATCGTTCGTTGCCCCCACTGCGGGCATACGACGCAACTCGGTGTAGATAGCAGTAATGGCGATCAGGATTACCAAGAAGAATGTTCAGCCTGCGGTGACCTGATTCATATCCAACTCACCGTCGACCCCATTAACGCACAAACTCGTTTAAAGGTCGACGGCAATGATGAACAATTCTATTGACCGCGTGCAGCGAGGACGCGCTCCACCGTTGTGACAGTCGTGATAGTTTGTTGGTCCATCTCAATGTTCACATTATCGCCTGGCTTCAGTGCAGCCAAGTTCGTTAAACGCAATGTTTCGGGTATAAGGTGCAAACTAAATTTATTATCCTGTACCTGTCCCACCGTCAAACTCGCACCATTCACGGCAATAAAGCCCTTCGCGAACAAATAAGGTACTTGAGCTTGCGGTAACGACAACCAAGCTGACCAATTATGTTCACTGACTTCAATATCAAGGATCGAAGCGGTGCAATGAATGTGCCCTGATACGTAGTGACCGCCCATTTCATCGCCAACCCGCAACGAGCGTTCGAAGTTAACCTCCGAGCCTACTTTCAGTTCGCCTAGGTTAGTCAGCCGCAGCGTTTCATCAATCACATCAAATGAAACCTGTGTCTCATCAAAGTGAACCACTGTTAAGCAAACACCGTTTATCGCTATACTGGCCCCCAGTTGAACGCCATCAAGATGATGTGGCTCGACTGAGACGGTCAAATGACGAAAATCGCCCTTATCAGTCAGCGATTCCACTTTGGCTTTGGTTTGAACAATACCTGTGAACATTTAACTTATGTCCTTAGCTAACAACACAATGCTGACCAGTTTAAAGCTTTTAGTTACGCGACTCCAGCCAAAGCGTTGTGTTAACGCATGGATAGTGGCAATTTTGTTAGTTTCGTTGGTGGGTTGTTCGCAGCCCTCAACTGTATCCAGTTTGCACGCTCTACACGAGCGCGTAGCCTTTACCTTAGATATTGAATTAACGCCGCTCACATTCGAGCCCCGACCGCCGCAGTTACCTGACGTTCGCGTCCTCAAGCCGACGGCATCAACACCCACTATGCGCTTTTTAACAGCGCTACAACTGAATCATTGTCGCGCGGGTCAACTGATTGCTGAACGCAATAGTGCATTAGGTCGCCTTGATGATGGATTCTCTCGTTTTCAAGATGATCAAAGTCTCATTAAAGCGCTCAGACAATGTGCTAAGTCACCGCAGTCAGAAGCTTTTGCTGCTGAACTCATTACCGCTGCGCAGCAACTGAGCGACACAACGTCTGCTCGTCTGGCACGCGCGCTTGCAACGGACAAAGGGCTCAGGCACGCGCTAACGATGGCTGCAACGCCATTAGTAACCATTTCCGACACTGAATTTATTCACAGTATAAATGCGTTGAATGCGGTCACTTCATGGCTTGAGGAGCCAAATACAGCCGTTGACCTTAATGAGCCCTTAAAAGTCTTGGCGCAAGAAGACTACTTGCCTCAACTGATGCGAAGCATCGCTGAGTACTCTGTTTTACTCACGCAATTTTCCGAGCAGCTGGATAACATTGCTCAGCCTGCCGGTTGCTTATCGAAAGGCATACCCGAGCGCGCTCACCGTTTACATAGCGCCTTTATTTCAGTTTTTATCAAACAAACACAAGGCGACTTAGCGGATATACAACGCCAGTACCAACGTTTTAGCGAGGCATTAAACACGCTTGCAATGAAAGCGCCACAACCTGAGCTTAAACACTATTTAAATCAATGGGCCCTTTACGACGCGCGGTTAACGCAAGCAACTAAGTCTTTCGTCCAACCCTGGCAACAGTTTTTTGAAGCATGTGGATTTAAGGCTGGACGCTAAATTTCGTACACTTTGGTGATTTAACAAGCAAACACACGCTATCCGATAAAAAAGTACTTGCATGCTTAACTTCAAATCAATAATATAGCGCCCGTCTTCACGACAACCCCAAACAGTGCGTCCGTAGCTCAGTTGGTTAGAGCGCTGCCTTGACATGGCAGAGGTCGGTTGTTCGAGTCAACTCGGACGCACCACTCTCTTATCAAGAAAAATCTCAAATATTCAATAAGTTAGTAGCCAAGATAAATCCACTATCCCAGTCGCAATTTTATTGGTGACCAAACGGTGACCATTCAGTGCCCTAGCCTATTTTAGCATCCGCTTTTTTCAAAACCCTTTGCACTATGTACTCAAAGGCTGATCTGACTAATTATTCAATTTTATGAATACGGCTTTACAAAAAATCTATCGATAAGCAAAAAGAATAATTACTCATCAGGGCTGTAAATAAATAGATCACCAGGCGTACATTCAAAAAATTCACACATTTTGTTCATAACTTCTAGTTCTATTCGAGCTGCTTCATCGTGGTAAATCCGCTGGATCGTACCCCTATTAATTCCTGTCGCCTTGGCAAGATCTGACATCTTTAACTTTCTCTCAGCTAAAAGAACAGCAATGTTAGATTTTATCATTCAATAGACCTTTTTTATCTTCTATAGACAAAAAATGCTTGCAGGGGATTTTATATATGCTAAATTATCTCCTGTAGACAATTTTAATCTACTAAAAATACTTTTTGTTGATTGGAGATATTACTATGAGTCGCACATATCTGACAACTGATGAGCTTGCTAAACGCATTAAATATGAGCCACGCACTATCCGCAATTACCTTAAAGACTCAGTGCTTCTTGAGGGCATCCATTACTTTCACCCTTTTGGTGGCCGAAAGATCCTATTTATTTGGGAAAAAGTCGAATCTGAAATGATGAGAGATACCTTCTTGGATAGCAAAGCGATTGGATAAGGAGAACTGATAATGGCATCAATCAATTCGAGAGCTGGAAAGCTAGTCGTAGATTTTAGGTATGAAAAACAGCGGTGCAGAGAAACGACCGTTTACGTTGATACCCCAAGCAACAGAAAAAAACTTAAAAAAATAATCGAGCGGATGGAAGCTGAACTTATCCTGGGAACCTTCAAATATGAGGAATATTTTCCCAACTCCGAACGCGGTCGAAAGCTATCTCAGTTAAACCAATTAAGAGCGGCCTCACAAACTAACACTGCGCCACTTTTTTCTGACTTCTCTGAGCTTTGGTTTCGGGAGCGCGAAGGCGAATGGAGAAAAAGCTATATACAAACAGTTCGGTATACGCTCGATTCATATTTGATCCCGCAGCTAGGCAAGTCAAAAGTAAATGAAATCACTAAAGCGGTGATTATGGAGTTTCGAGCGTCGTTACTCAAGACCACCTCGCATCTTGGTACCAACTTAAGTAACGCTCGCATCAATAAAATCATGAGCATCGCTAGAATGATCTTAGTGGAAGCATCTGACCGATTTGACTTCCCCAACCCGTGGCTAAATATCAAACCACTTAAAATTAAACGCACAGATGTAAACCCGTTTTCGCTAGAGGAAATCAAACGTTTTATCAATGCTGTTCGGCCGGATTTCAAAAATTACTACATCGTTCGTTTCTTTACCGGCATGAGAACAGGCGAAATAGATGGGCTCCATTGGGATAATATTGATTTTAACAAGCGTCAGGTTTTAGTGCGTCACTCTAAAGTCATGGATGAGCTTGTTGACACCAAAACTGACGGTTCATTTCGGCAAGTTGACATGAGCCAAACTGTTTTTGACGCACTAAAATCACAAATGAAAATCACATACGGAAAATCCGACTTTGTGTTTTGTTCGCCGAACGGTTCCCCCCTCCAGCACAACAATGTGACAAAACGTGTTTGGTATCCAACCCTAGAGTACCTTGGGCTTGCCAAACGCAAACCCTATCAAACAAGGCATACAGCAGCTTCTTTATGGCTCGCTGCTGGCGAAAATGCAGAGTGGATTGCCCGGCAATTGGGTCACGCAAATACCCAGATGCTCTTCAAAGTTTACTCTCGTTATGTTCCAAACCTTACACGCAAAGACGGCTCTCTTTTAGACAAGGTACTTACTGAACATTTAAATGACTTAAATAAGTCGGAGGATTAATACAATGTTAAATTCAGTAGCAAATGCAAGTTACGTTAATAATCATAACATCACTAACTGGGGTGATAATCCCTCGCCCGTCAATCAAAAAAATGAAAACGTGCACGTTAAAACTATTGCACAAAGCATTAACGATGGCTATCTCACGGGTTTGTATCGCATTACCGGTGTCATAGTTAAAATCGCCAAAAACGGTGAGCCATACGTAAGCATCCGACTGAGTGATTCAACAGGTGACGTCCATGCCGTTATATGGCCTGAGCGAAAACCACTTGATTGGAACCCGCCCTACAGAAATTCAATGAACACTTGTGTTTATGCCTCGGGCTCTGTTAATTATTTTACTTCATGTAATAAAAATCCTGCTGAAAAGAAACCAACTATCGTTATTGACGAAATTCGTTTAGCAACAGAAAATGAACTTCATGAAGCGCCAGCGTTAACTACTTTACCCCGGTTATATTGCCCAAATAAAGATGTATTCGATAAGTTAATCAGTACCGCCAGAGAACTAGAAAGCCCGCCGTTGAAACGATTTGTTTGTCGCGTTCTCAATCAAGATCAAGTATTTCAAAGGTTCTTACAAGCACCTGCCAGTACTAAGTATCATCATTCTTACCCAGGTGGTCTTTTAGAGCATTCCGTTGAAGTTGCTTGTATTATAAATAATATTGAACTTTACCGTAGTCCTAATGAGAAAGAGCTGGCTATTGTAGGCGGTCTTCTGCACGATATTGGAAAGGTCCGAAGTTACAATAACTACGGAAGTATGAGCCTTAATGGGAAATTAACCGACCACAATGCTCAAACGCTAGAAATTTGTGCCGAAGCACTAAAAGAGCTGGACTCCGACAACTACAATTTGGCTGAAACACTACGCCATATTTGGACGTGTTCATCACCAGGGTCTCGTTATGGCCGCCCTACTAAATTTGCAATCGGACATGTCGTTGCAACGGCAGATAGAATTAGTGCCGAATTCGGTAATGAAAACGCCGCATTTGCGTCCGCCTCAACTCACCAGAACCTAGCGAGGCTTGGTCAATTAGAGTACTGTCGACTAGCCTGATGTGTCCCCAATGAGAAGCCAATTTACCGATTGCGCTTCTCACCTTTATAAACTAAATGTCTGCTATGTGCCAACAGCGGACGTTAACGCGGAGCGCGCCGGCGCACTTTAGTGCCTCCGAGTTACGCGAATTGTTATAAATTTTCTCGGACAAACTGCTCAACGCTGAGATGCCGTCCCTTGCTTTGGTAATGCCCATCTAAGGCATAGGCCATCTTTTCCAGTGGAGCGTGGTTATAACCAAAATATTGAATCTCTCGAATGTAGCGCTCGATGAAACCTTGAGGAGCGAGCTCTCTGAATCGCCACTGCAACACATGAACCAACTCGTGGAAGTGAACCCGAAGCTCGTTTGCAGCCTCTTTCTTTATGTAATAGGTATCATTGTAGGTAATACCTGCTAGGTCCATGTCGATGAAGTCTCCTAAACCTGCCTCCCGGAGTCCTGGAAAGTCAGGCTTCGGGATTTCGTCGGTAACAACGAAAAACGCTGTTTTCATAAATTCAGGCGAGTAGAAGCCGTTGAAATGCTCTTCAAAGATGGAGCAAGATCGACGCTTGGCTATACTCGAGCGAAGCGAAAACGCCAAGCGTTGCGAATCACTCTTAAATGCTTTGTTAGCTGCGTTTTGAAACTGGCAAAACTTCTGCCGATTCTGTATCGAGCATTTCTAAAACACTCTCAAAGCCATGTTTTGGCAACCAACCTAACTTGTTCTGCGCTAACGATGAGTCATATACACGATCCAAAGTTTCGGGTAATTGCCACCCTCTTTGTCTAAAGGCAGAAGCTATCTCCGGACACCTTTGTGCGAGAACTGAGCTTGCATCGTTATATAAAGCTTCGCAATCCAAAGGGTTAAAAGGTGTTGCACCCGAGATGATAAACCGATTAAAACCACTTAAACGTTTTTCTACTGCACATAAGTGAGCATTTGCTACATCACGAGCATCGATACCACGAGTTAAGCGAAACACTGCCATTAAGTCCGCGGGCTCTGGAAAACACCTAGACATTTGTAACACTGTCACCGGAAGATTGAACAGATTTGAAATTTCTTTAAGTTTGTTTTCAGCTGCAATTTTGCTTTTGTGATAAATCGATTTCGGTTGAGGAATAGTTTGCTCGTTCACCCAGCCAGTAACACCTTTAGGTGTTGAAGCATAACCGTACAACGCTGTTGTACTGGTAAAAATGAAATGCTTGACGCCTGCTTTTACACCGGCCAAAGCCAGTTTCTCGGTTGCGTCTACGTTGATAGATTGAAACTCTGAATCAGGCAATAAGCCAACATGAGGAGCATGAAGGGCTGCTGTATGAATAATTACGTCGATATTTTCAAGAGCTTCATTGAGCAGCGCACTATCACGAATATCAC
>NZ_CAXGLS010000029.1:0-30198 GCF_964010655.1 uncultured Idiomarina sp. | reverse complement strand
CCTCAAACGTGGGGCGTATTTTAGACATTTATCTCCGTGGGTCAAGGGCTATTTTTCAATTTTAATTGATTTTTTTGCTGTTCGGTCAAAGTTAAATCAGTTCGTTTCTTTTATGACCAATTCTCCCAGTAGACTGTACAAACTATGCGCTTTTAAGCAAAACAGCTATAGTTAAATGCACAATTCGAAAAGACAAAAGATGATAGGAGTAGGGTTATGGCTGATATCCGTAGCTACCATGAAAAGGAGCCGCAATTAGGCGAGCGCGTCTATATAGATGATAGCTCAGTCATCGTAGGTGAAGTTAGTATTGGCGATGATGCAAGCATCTGGCCACTCGTCGCAGCCCGTGGCGACGTTAACTATATCCATATTGGCGCTCGTACCAATGTACAAGACGGTTCTATTCTTCACGTGAGTCGCGCAAGCGCTGGTAAACCCGATGGCGATCCACTCATTATAGGAGAAGACGTCACTGTAGGACATCAATGCATGTTACATGGTTGTCGTATTGGTAACCGTGTATTAGTAGGAATGTCCGCTATCGTTATGGACGGCGTAGAAGTACAAGATGACGTCATCATCGGTGCGGGTAGTTTAGTTCCGCCGGGTAAAGTATTAGAGTCCGGCTTTCTTTATGTTGGTAGCCCAGTAGAAAAGAAGAGACCATTGAACGATAAAGAAATGTCATTCCTAAGTGCATCAGCAGAAAACTATGTTCGCTTAAAAGATGAGTATCTGATCGATGTTAAGCCAATATCGTGAATCACACTCGCAATTAATGAAAGCGCCGAGAGGCGAACTTGTTCAGTTGTAGCAGGTCACTTTTATCTTCTAAGCGACCTGCTACAACATGAATCACACCTTCACTCATCTCAATAACGCCCTTAACCCATAATAATTGGGCCGATAAAAAAGCCTTTCTATATAGAGTCGCTGTATTGGCCCAAACTACAACATTCATATTGCCCGTTTCATCTTCTAAGGTTAAAAAAGTGACACCACTTTTAGTTCCCGGTCTTTGTCGACAAGTCACAAGACCGATAACCTCAATTACCTGCCCAGAGCGACAGCCTGCTAGAGTCTCGGCAGTAATACTCTTAGTCACTTCAGGGTGGTTGCGTATAAGCGCCATCGGATGTCGGCGTAAGCTAAGTCCGGTACTCGCATAGTCTGCTTTTATATCCTCAGTCTCAGACGGCTTAATTGAGATTTCACTCTTATTATCAGCCACTTCATTAAAAAGTGGCATTTGCTGATCGCTGAGTGACAAAGCATCCCATTGGGCTTGATAACGATGTCCTGATAAAGAGGTGAGTGCATCAGCTTTTGCTAGGGCTTGAATATCTGATTCATGTAAGCCCCCTCGACGTAACTGCTCAGTGTTAGCAAACAAAGCGTCTGCACGCGAGTTCAACAACAACTCGGTTCGTGAGCGAGATAGTCCGAAGATCTGGCGTAAGCCAATACGCACACAGTTCCCTTGGTCAGCAAGCCACTGGTAATCCCACTGACTATAATTAACATCCGCAGGTAGAAACCGAACACCATGGCGCTTTGCGTCTTGAATTAATTGGGACGGTGAATAAAAACCCATGGGTAAGCTATTTAATAAGCCTACAAAAAATGCCGCCGGATAGTGCACTTTTAGCCAAGCCGAGGCATACGCTAAATTAGCAAAGCTCGCCGAGTGTGATTCTGGAAAGCCATACTGACCAAAGCCACAAATCTGGTGAAACAGCCGTTGCGCAAAGGATTCACTGTAACCTCGCGCTCGCATACCGGAAATCAGCTTATGCTCAAACTGCTGCAATTTACCAGTACTCTTCCAAGCTGCCATAGCACGTCTTAACTGGTCGGCTTCACCCCCACTAAAGCCTGCCGCTACCATCGCCAACTTAATTGCTTGCTCTTGAAAGATAGGCACACCCAGCGTCCGTTGCAGAACTTGTCTCACTTCATCGCTGGGATAATCCACTTTTTCTTTACCGGCTCTTCGGCGTAAATAGGGATGCACCATATCGCCTTGAATAGGTCCTGGCCGGACAATCGCAATTTGTATGACTAAATCATAAAAAGTGTTGGGTTTAAGGCGCGGTAACATGTTCATTTGCGCGCGAGATTCAATTTGAAACACACCCACCGAATCACCTTGCTGCAAGGCCCGATAAACAACGGGGTCTTCTTGAGGAATATCGGCCAACCCAAGCGTTAGATCGCGTTTTTCTTTTAATAACCCAAGCGACTTACGTAATGCAGTCAACATACCTAGCGCCAGCACGTCTACCTTTAATAGCTTGAGTACCTCCAGGTCGTCCTTATCCCACTGGATAACAGTACGATCACGCATACTGGCATTTTCAATGGGGACGAGTTGAGTCAGTTCATTGGCTGCGATAACAAAACCACCCACATGTTGAGAAAGATGCCGTGGAAATCCCATTAGCTGCTCAGTTAAAGATAATAAGTGCTGTCCTCGTTTAGACTGAACGAGAGCAGGGTATTGCTCAGCAAGTTGCTCCTTCCAATTCTGTGTTTTATCCCGACGATCAAGGTTTTGTCGATACGTTTGTAGTTGTTGTTCGCTAAAACCAAGTGCTTTACCTACATCTCTAAAAGCACTTTTAAAACGATAGCGAATAACGGTTGCCGCTAAAGCTGCACGCTTACGACCGTACTTCTTGTAGATATACTGAATCACCTCCTCACGTCGCTCATGCTCAAAGTCCACATCAATATCAGGGGGTTCATCTCGCTCTTTGGATATAAAACGCTCAAACAACACATCGAACTGAGCGGGATTAACCGCGGTAATCTTAAGGCAGTAACAAACCACCGAGTTTGCCGCAGAGCCTCGCCCTTGATAGAAAATCCCCTGAGACTGAGCAAACTCGACTAGGTCATAAATGGTAAGAAAGAAATACTCATAGTGTTGCTCGGCTATCAGCTTCAGCTCTTTCTCATACTGACTCACAACTGACTCTGGAACGCCTTCTGGATAACGTTGCTGAGCACCCTGTTCTGTAAGGTGCCGTAAATACTGCTGTGCCGTCATACCTTTAGGCACCAATTCGGCAGGGTATTCGTAACGTAACTCTGACAAACAAAAAGTGCAGCGGTCAGCTATTTTTGCAGACTCCGTTAACCAGTTGGCTGGATAACACGCCTGTAATGCCTTTAGATCACGTAACCGACGTTCGCTGTTTAACGCACAGACCTCCGGATGCTGTACCAGCGACTGGTTAGCGTTAGTCGCACTCAAAATATCCAGTAATGGCTGCCGATTTTCGTCATGCATAACCGCGCCATTAGATGCTGTAACAGGTAATTTAACCTGTTGACTTAAGCGACAGACCATCCGAAATAAGGCTTTGTCATTATGTTGGTAGTGTCTTTCGTAGAGTAACCATAAACGATCGCGCCAGTGACGCTTGAGTTGATGCCCCAAGTTTAAAGCTTTTGCGTAAGAAAGACCCTCGGTGTCGCACTGTGGCCACCATAGCAAAAGCGCTTCATCGAACCCATGCAAAAAGTCATCCAGCTGAACGGCGTATGAACCTTTCTCGGAACGTTGTCGAAATAAAGTGATTTTCTCACACAAGCCTGCATAAGCGCTGCGAGTAGGGCACAGCACCACAAAAACACCTGCTCCAGGCACCATAAACTCACTCCCTACAATGAGTTTAATAGGCCGCTCGCGAGCCGCTTCATAGGCGCGTACCACACCAGCGACTGAGCATTCATCGGTTACTGCAATCGCCTCGTAACCGAGCTCTGTTGCTCGATCAACAAACTCACTAGGGTGAGAGGCTGAACGCAAAAAACTATAGTTCGACAAACAGTGCAGTTCTGCATAACGCATCAGCTAAACCACCCCTGTAAAAACCAGTGACTCTTTTCAAAGAAAAGCCAGCCTAGTCGTTGTTGCTCATCTTTAGCGAGCCAGTAATCTCTGCAGACTTCAGACGTTGACCACCAACCCGACTGGATTCGCTCGGGCCCTTCTAATAACTGCCAATGCTCAATTTGTACTAACTCGGGTTCCGTTAATAACCAAAGTGGCCGTCGCGGCGCATGTCGCTGAACTGTGAGTGTCGTCATTTGAGCGGCGCGCTGTTCATTGATTAAAGGGCGGGGATCACTTGATAGCTGCGGACAATAAACGGCCTTTTCGCCGAGCCGAGCTTGTAATCGGCTGACTAACTCTGTGACCGTTTGCTGATGTGCAACACCCTTTGTTAATAAGGATCCGGAATCACGCGTCAATTCAAATAACTCAAGCGCTCTCATCTCAATAGCGATAACTGGCGCTGTAAGCGGATAGCGGTTCATTTGTAACTGCAGTAAATTAAGAAACTCAGACGCTCGCCAGCTATCCGCAGCCAACTTAAGCGGCACAGTCGTTGGTTCAATATCACGGTGCTGTAACTCAATGGTTAACTGGCGAATCACTTTTTGCCGCTGATATAAAAATTGCTCTAACTCTTGTAAGAGCCGTTTAAGAGGAAACAGCATACCTTGCCAGTGCTGTATTTCTGTCACTAAATCCAATTGCGTAATAAAGGCATCGCGCGGACGGAAAAAGTCAAACGCCTGTGACTCATTGCCTTTTAAACGCTGAATATCATCCACCAGACCTGCGCCAAAGCGCTTACCGATATCGGCTGCAGATAATGACCAAAGCTGCTTAAGTTGATGAATACCTGTGCTGAGCAGGCGCTTTTCAATTTGAGGGGAAAGTAACAGTTGCTTGATAGGTAAGTGCCCCAGCTCATATTCAATCACACATCGATCCGTACTGAGTTGTTCAATACCTGCACACGCCAAACATTGTGCCGAGCGGGCACTAAACCCTAAACTCATCTGATAACTCATCCCTAGCGTATCGAGCTCTTCTTTTAAATGATCGATTAAAGGTTGAGTACCTTGATAGAGCTTCAGCAGGCTATCAAGCTCGATAGCAATACCTTGCGGCTTAAATAGTACTTGTTTATCAACGGATAAATATAATCGCTCAGCCAATCGTGTTAACACCCGCGACTCTTTTTCTTCAGAGTAGGGCATAAATACGGCATCGTTGACTAATGTATGGGCTAAAACCGTACTGTGACCCACTTCTAAACCTTGGCTCAGTGCAGTCTCATTACACTGTAAAAGCCACTCTTTTTGATGCTCCTGATAAACCAACGCTACGGGCAACGGCTGAATCTGCGGTTGCAAACGCTGTATATTGTCGAGCAATAGCCGAGGAAAATGTAAATAAAGCCACAGTTTCATAAACTGATATTATTAACTGGCCAACCATAACGACGCTTAACAACGTCCACTGTGTGATTTGGGTACAGATGCAGCCGGTTAGTATAGGCACGCGCTTCCACTGTTTTCTCAAGTGCTGTTAGGACGAAACCCATTTGATGACCTTGTTGCACTGCCTTTTGCCAACGCCGTACATAACTCGACTGATTTTCTGACTCGGGTTGCCATAAAAACGCAACGCCTGCACCGCTTTGTAGAATTTGTTCAAAAGCCCACGCTGCTTCGTTAACCGAGGTGTTCAGTACAATGTGCAAGCTATCGGCCTGCTTCAAACGCCAGCGTAAACCCGCAGCCGATAGTAAAGCTGGGGGATTTAACCAAAATATAGGCTGATTTATCTCGTGTAACTGTTCGAGTAATGGCCAAAGTAACTTTTGCTCTATAAAAGGAGAGTCGAGCTGCCACTCATGCACCGCATCAAACTGCCACCCACCGCCTAACAACTCATTTAATGACGGATGTCCTGTACTGAGAAAACGCTGCTCTTGGTAATGTGTTTGCCGTCCTTGCCAGAGCAGTCCTTTATTCACCAATTGCTTTAATTTCGGTTGCATTGTGTCACCCTCGCAATACTGTATATATGTACAGTATATTAAAAATGGTGAATTTCGCAACAGACAACCTTTATTTGTTCCGTTATGATTGTTGTTTTAAACAAAGGGAAGGGAATGCCACCATCATGATCCGTACACTCTTAATTCCGTTTCGCGTCCTTATCAATTTCACATGGGCAGCACTGACGACGGCGATTGTCGGGTTAATGGTGATCTTGGTGGGTATATTTAAACTGCTGCTTCCTATTCCGCCACTCACTCGGTTTTTCTCTCACCTCGCCAACTCAGTATTTCGTATCTGGGGCTATTGCATGTCAGTCACCTTTCAGCTCACTCAGCGAATGACTTGGCATATCGAGGGGGACTTAAATATTCACAAAAAAGGTTGGTACCTAATTATGGCCAACCATATGAGCTGGGTTGATATTCTGGTACTCATGCACCTAACACGCCGTAACGTGCCTATGCCTCGGTTTTTCTTAAAGTATCAGTTACTGTGGGTTCCCATTGTAGGAATGGGCTGTTGGACGCTTGATATGCCGTTTATGCGCCGCTACTCAAAAGAGAAACTACAGAAAAAGCCGCACTTAAAAGGCAAGGATATCGAAACCACCGCGCGCTCTTGTGCAAAGTTTAAACATATCC
This sequence comes from uncultured Idiomarina sp., assembly GCF_964010655.1. Lineage (NCBI taxonomy): Bacteria > Pseudomonadati > Pseudomonadota > Gammaproteobacteria > Alteromonadales > Idiomarinaceae > Idiomarina > uncultured Idiomarina sp. The sequence continues at coordinate 23,683 of NZ_CAXGLS010000029.1, read as the reverse complement.
CCACCACGGTAGTGAATTTCTGTGAAGGCACACGCTTTACACCCGAAAAGCACGCCAAAAAGTCGAGTCCTTACCAGCATCTACTCACACCCAAAGCGGGCGGTACTGCCTTTGCTTTACAAATCATGGGTGATCAATTTGAGGCTATTCTTGATATAACCATCGTATACCCTGGTAACGATGATCGCCCGGTCGTATGGCACCTACTGAGTGGCCAATTACGTGATGTGTATGTTGATATAAAAACACGACCTATTACACCTGAATTAATCGGTGACTATCAAAATGATCCCGAGTTTAAGGCGTCGTTTCAAACGTGGCTCAATGAACGTTGGCAGGAGAAAGATGCCACTATCAGTCGCTTAAAAGCAAAAGCGGAGCGAGATAACCAATAAGGACAAACCGTATGGATTTAAACTTCATCAACGAATGGTTGAGCCAGCTCGGACTTGAAGGTGACTTACTGACCTACGCAGTGCTCGGCATACAATCCGTACTGGTCATCATCGCGGGTTATATTATTTATCAAGTCACCCGCTTAATTATCAATAAAACCATTCATCGCATGCTCAGAAAAGCCCCTGAGCGATGGTATAACTCTCTCGTAAACAGTGGTTTTTTTAAACGGTGCGCTAATCTCGCCCCGGTTCTACTTATTAATCTATTTATTCCCGTAGTCTTTGTTGATGACTTCGAAAAATGGCAAGGTCCTCTACAAACCGCCGTAGGTATCTATTTAACGTGGGTGATCACCAGTATTTTATTGGCACTAGCGAACGTCGTTTCAATTGCTTACGAGTATTCAAGCAAGGCCAAAGAGGTCCCCATTACCGGTGTCATTCAAGTCGCCAAGCTCATATTAGTACTCATGGCAATTATCATCTCAGTCGCTATTGTGATGAATAAATCCCCCATGTATTTATTGAGTGGCTTTGGCGCCATGACGGCAATACTGATGGTGGTCTTTCGTGACACCCTAATGGGATTTGTTGCAGGGGTACAACTTGCAACTAACCGTATGGTTGGTATTGGCGACTGGATTCAAGTCCCCGACTCGGACGTCGACGGTACCGTTCAAGAAGTCGGTCTTATCACTGTAAAAGTGGAAAACTGGGATAAAACAACGGTTTACTTACCCACCTATGTGCTCATTCATCAATCATTTAAAAACTGGCAGGGGATGATTAACTCCGGTGGCCGCCGTATCAAACGATCACTGATGCTCGATCTCGACAGTGCTCAGATACTTGATGATGATACCCTCGAGTCGCTGGCATCAAGCTACTTCAATGAATCACTAGAACAGTGGCTCAACCGCCATCAGATTCAGAAGCCTGTTTCCAACTTAACGGCGTTCAGATGCTACGTGCAAGACTATGTAAGTGGCCATGAACAAATTCATCAGGATATGACACTCATGGTGCGCTTACTTGAGCCTACCGCGTCTGGGCTGCCGCTAGAAATCTATGCATTCTCGAAGCAAACCAGTTGGACAGACTACGAGAAAATCCAGTCCATTCTCTTCGAATATCTCTACACCATTATGGGTGACTTTAAACTGAGCTACTATCAGTACTTCCCTAAAACACCAACCATCAAAAAGCAGTCATCTGAGCAACAACGAGAATCTAATGATGACAACGATAGCAAGGATAAAGACGATCAATAGATAGAAAAAAGCCCCGCCATCTGGGCGGGGCTCTCGTTCTAAGCCTTATTAAGACTTATCAAGTAAGTAACTTGCAAGCTTACTAAAGTCGGCAGCAAAGTCATCGCTGTCGCGGAAGCCTTGGGGTAACATTTTATATTTACCGTTCACAATAAACGTAGGTGTTGCACGCACTTCCATATCAGCCGCTGTCCGATCCATTTTACTCGCCGCTGCGCGTACCGCGAAGCTCGACATAGCTTTATCAAATTCTTCGCCAGAAACGCCATTTAAAATGAATACATTGCGAATATCATCTTCGCTAGTCAGCATATTGCGCTGAGCAAAGTTGTAATCGAATATTGCTGGAATAATTTTTTCTTCAATACCGAGTTTCTGAGCAACAACAAAGGCTTTTGTCATCGTTTCACCCACATCATCTTTGGGACTTAAAAATGACACATGCATTTTCTCAAAAGCGTCTGGGTATTCCTTTTTCAGGCGCTCCGCAATAGGTTCAAAGCGATAGCAATGAACACAATAAAACGAGAAAAACTCGAGTATTTGTGCGTCACTTGTCGCTGCATCAGAAATCACTTCGTAATGGGTGCCTTCCTCAAACTCTTGAGCTTGCACCATGCCCGTTACCAACAGTAACGCGCTCGCTAATCCTAACAACCAGTTTTTCATATGCTCTTACCTATTTAATTCGCTTTATTAATAACCGAGTTTAATGGGTGCTTCGTCTAATGCAGCCCGCTGTTCTTTAAGCGCTAATATTTGTGACTCCCAGTAGCGAGCTTCGCTAAACCATGGAAACGCACGTTGAAAAGCACTGTCCTGCCAACGTTTAGAAAGCCATGCCATGTAATGAATGAGTCTAAACCCGCGTAAAGGTTCAATAAACGCAATTTCTTTTTTATCAAAATTGCAGAAATCTTGGTAGCCCTCAACTAACGCATCGAGCTGACACGTTTGATCTTCACGAGAGCCATTGAGCATCATCCAAAGGTCCTGTATTGCCGGACCCATACGGCAATCATCTAAGTCGACGAAGGTTAGTTCTGTATCATACTGCAATACGTTACCAATGTGACAGTCGCCGTGTAATCTTTGATAGGTCAAACTATCCCATGCAAAAGTTTGTAGTGTCTCTGCTAACGGCGACAAAATGGCCCAGAACGCGGCTTCTAACTCTCGAGGTAATAGTTGTGACTGCCGCAATTCATCAATGGATTCCGACAGCAGTCGTTGAATGTCTAATGATTCACGTGCCTTAAATGCGTCTTTCTTTCCAACTTGATGCAAACGACCTATTTGCCGTCCGAGTCGCTCCAAGTCATCTAAATCGTTCGGCTCAAAAGCACGCCCACCAATGCTTGGAAACACCGCAAAGCGGTAACCTTCATATTCATGCAAAGATTGACCTGACACCTTTAGCGGCGCTACAACGGGGACTTCGTCATCGAGTAGTTGTTGAGAAAACAGATGCTCTTCTTCTATTTGAGCATTGCTCCAACGGTAAGGGCGATAAAACTTAGCGACATAGCGCATGCCCTCGTCACAGCGAAATTGGTAGACCCTATTTTCGTAACTATTGAGGGGAAGCAAACCGGAGCTTGGGTAAATACCCAAGCTCTCGATAGCATTGATAACTACATCGGGCAACAGACCTGCGAATGCAAAGTCCTTGTCATTAACCATAGTGACCTATTGATAAATAAAGCGAGATTCTTGCTTTATAGTAACACCTTCCGATGTCTCCGAGGTCACAACAAAGTTAAATTCGGTAATTGAGTCACTCAATTCGGTTGGTGGTACCGCCAGGGTTATAGGTAAACTACCCACTTCTCCTGCACCCACTGATTTCTCAGCACTGCCAATCAAACGATACTGCGACAAGCCTTCTACATCAATCTTGTACGTTTGATCGATCTGCGACTTGTTGACAATTTTCAGGGTATACACGTTTTCTATCTCGCCCTGAATATTTTCTTGATACAGAGAGTTACGGTCACGCAATACATCCACCTCAAGCGGAACCCGTGTTGCGACATCCCAAATCATCACCGAAGTGACAACTAACATGATGACGAAGTAGCCAATTGTTTTCATTCGCCACGGATTGGTTTTCTTAGATTTATCCGTCGTGTTGAGGTTGCGTTCAGTGGTAAACCGAATTAAACCACGAGGATAATTCATCTTATCCATCACATCGTTACAGGCATCAATACACGCACCGCAATCGATGCACTCATATTGTAGTCCGTTACGAATATCAATCCCTGTTGGGCAGACCTGAACACACATGTAACAGTCGATACAATGCCCAAGGCCCTTTTCCTCAGGATCTGCTTTACGCGATCGTGGTCCGCGTGGCTCTCCGCGGTTTGCATCGTAACTGACCGTATAGGTATCTTTATCGAACATCGCTGACTGGAAACGCGCATACGGGCACATGTGAGTACACATGATCTCGCGCATGTAGCCTGCATTACCGTAGGTACAAAACGCGAAGAACAACACAGAAAATGTTGCCCAGAAACCGGCGTCTAAGGTAAAAAAGTCAGCAAAAAGTTGGCGTACATCGGTGAAGTAACCGACAAAGGTCAATGAAGTGAGTAGCGCAACTGAAATCCAACCCAGTTGTTTACCGGTCTTACGCCAGAACTTGTCAAAGTCCATTTTGCGTTCGTCCAGCTTAATACGCTTATTACGCGGCCCTTCAAACTTCTTCTCAAACCACATAAAAATAAAGGTCCAGGTGGTTTGTGGGCACATAAAACCACACCAGACACGTCCCCATATTGTGGTCACAAAAAACAACGCTACAGCTGCAACAATCGCGAACCACGCCAACACCGTGAAGTCTTGTGGCCATAATGTAAGACCATAGATCCGGAAGCGTTGCTCCATGATATCCAGCAATACGGCTTGCTGACCGTTATAAGTTAACCAAGGGATGAGGGCAAAAACAGCAAGTAAAATAAAGCCCCAAGAACGCCGAAAGTATTCCATCCCGCCTTTGACGTCACGAACATAGATACGATTGCGAGCCGTGTCTGAGCCGCCTTTTTTGGAAGGACGCTGGATTTTGACCTTATCGGCCGATTGAACTGTGACTTTTTGTTCCATGACATTACCACTAGAAACAGGTCATTGTGCGAGCAGTATAACAGTTATCGTATAAAGCCGCATTACTCTGCTGAATTTAAGATGCAATCCAAAAGTATGTTTGCACCCGCCTCCACATCATGCCAGTGAGACCATTCATCAGGAGCATGGCTCACACCATTGACCGAGGGAATAAAGATGAGTCCAGCCTGCGTAATCTCTGAAAAAAACTGCGTATCGTGACCCGCACCACTAGGCATTCTGATGCAGCTTAAGTTACGCGCTTTGGCGCTTTTTTCTATGATCTGCGTCAACTTATCTGAACAGGATTGAGGCTTTAACCAACTGACTTGTTCATACTCAAACATCAACCGATGCTTCCGAGCGATAGCTGACAAGGCTTTCCGACACGCATCAGCAAGATCATTCATCACCTCATTACTCATATCACGGCCGACAATCGTAAATATGGCCTCACCCGGCACAGTATGTGGACTACCAGGTTTGAGCTCAACCTTACCTACAGTGATGCGCGTTTTATCGGTGCCATCCTCGGCAATAATACGCTCAATTTCATGTGCAAAATCAGCTAATCCCATAAACGCATCGCTGCGCATATTCATAGGAGCGGTGCCCGCATGATCAGCTTTGCCTTTTAAATGCACAATCCATTTAAACACGCCTGAAATGCCCTCAACTGCGCCGATACTCACCTCTTCATTAAAGAGCACAGGACCTTGCTCAATGTGTAGCTCGTAAAACGCTTTTAAGCGACTCGGCGGCCATGCAGCGTCGAGTACATCCATGACATCCAAGTCATGCTTTGCCATCGCATCTTTCAGGTACACCCCATCAGCGTCATGCGCAGACATCAACCAATCCATATTGACTACGCCAGCCAGTGCTTGCGAACCCATCATACCACCGAAACGACCTTCCTCTTCTGCCGTACCAACGACCCATACAGGATGTTTCAGCTTTACATCGTTTTCTTTCAACGTGCGCAATACTTCAAGTCCAGCTAGTACCCCGAGCGCACCATCAAACATACCGCCTGCAGGCACTGTATCAAGATGAGATCCTGTTAAAACGGCAGGGGTCTCATGGTAATCGCCGATGCCCGCGAACACATTACCCGCACCATCCATGTGACATTTAAAGCCTTCTTGTTCGGCCAAGTTTAGAAACCACCGACGAGCCTCCATGTCAGCATCGGTGAAGCCCCACCGATAAACACCGTGGTCCGACTCGTTGTAACCAATTTGAGAAAGCTCTCGTAACGTAGATTTCAGACGTTCAGCATTGATATTCATAGTTCCTCCGCTCATTGTATTAATAAGCTTAGGACACATCTTTGAAAAGATAAAAAAAGCCCACCGACAAGCGGTGGGCAAAGCGTTGTGAGCAGTTGGGGCTGCTCTAGACAGGGATCGGAGCACAGCTCCTAGGGGGATTACGACAGTTTACGTGCAGTCAATGCTGCATTAAGTACCGCCGCCAACTTAATTGATGTTTGAATCGCTTGTGCTGTGACATCATGTTGAACGAGTGTCTTCACGTGCGAATCAATACATAAACCACAACCATTTAACGCTGAAACAGCGAGCGAGAACAACTCAAAATCCGCTTTATCGACACCGGGATTTGCCATCGCATTCATCCGCAGACCCGCTGGCATCTTAGAAAATTGTTTATCACTCGATAAGTGAAGAAAACGATAATAGACGTTGTTCATCGCCATGAGCGTTGCCGCTAACTTTGCCGCTTGCTTCACGTTATCTTCGACTTTATCACCAGTCTCGTTCTCAATCGCCTGAATGAGTTCTTCATCGCCTAAGCTGTAAACCAAGGATAAAGCAGTGCCATAGAATTGGTCTGTCGTTAGACCGGATGTATCGACGCTGTTAAACAGACTCGACAAATTCAGCTTAGTATCTTTGCCGTGGTCGCCTAACAACTGTTTGTAATCTGCAATCGCCATCATTACCTCTACTTCGACGAGTCATTCATCAAGGGGACTCGAATGAATCCCCAACCAATCATCACTTACAGAGTGTCACCACCGACAGCGCGGTTGCATGGGCACAGCTCGTCAGTTTGCAAACCATCTAAGATACGGAGGATCTCAGCAGGGTTACGACCGACATTTAAGTTGTTGACTGACACATGTTGAATAACGTTGTGTGGGTCTACAACAAAGGTTGCACGTAGTGCCACATTCTCTGCTTTATCACGCACACCTAAACCATCAACGAGTGAACCATTGTCAGCGAATGAATACTGGTTCAAACGGTCAAGGTCAGGATGCTCTCGACGCCATGCCAACTTAACGAACTCATTATCCGTGCTGCCACCTAAAACCACAGCATCGCGGTCAGCAAATTCTTCGTTCAACTTAGCGAATTCAACAATTTCAGTGGGGCATACAAAGGTGAAATCTTTTGGATAAAAGAAAATAATTTTCCATTTACCTGTAAAGCTGTCTTGCGTCACTGTTTCGAATGCGCTCTCGCCATTTTCCTCTGGCATATTAAATTTTGGCTTCGCAGCAACTACACTGAAATCTGGTAACTTATCGCCTACTGTCAACATAATGTTATCTCCTAATCATTAGTCGTGTCTTAACGTTTCGAGGAGCATAGTAGGGAAATTTATTGATTGGATAAAACGAATAAAACCTATTAAGATAATCGAAAAAGCAATAATCACAGGTGAACAATGAGCAAATTACCGAGTTTGAAAAATCTGAACTACCTGATTGCATTACATCAGCAGCAAAACTTTAATCGCGCCGCAGCCGCCTGTAACGTCAGTCAGTCGACGCTAAGTAGCGGCATTCAGAACCTAGAAGAGCAATTGGGCTGCCAATTGATCGAGCGTGACCATAAGTCATTTTTGTTTACCGCGCTCGGTGAAGAGGTCGTTGAACAAGCGAGAAAGATTATCACCTCGACCGAAGAGCTGATGCACTATGCCAAAGGCCATGGCAATATTATGGAAGGCCCTGTACGCCTAGGTATTATCCCTACCATCGCGCCTTTCGTCGTCGCTGAACTGAGTCGTCGCGTTCAGGCCAAGTTTACCAAACTCGATCTACAGATTTCTGAAGACACCACGGCCAATTTATTGAGTGCTCTACGCGACGGTGAGCTGGATATATTGCTGTTAGCGCTACCGATGGATATTCATGGCAACCAGAAGTGGTTACTCGGGCGCGATCCGTTCAAATTGGTTGCGCACAAAGAAATAGCTGATCAGCTTGGAGAGCCCGTTGACTACGATAAGCTACCCGATGGTAGTATTTTCTTGCTCGAGAAAGAGCACTGTTTAACGGGACATGCGGTATCGGCATGCCAATTAACCGATACGGTTAAAGTCAATCCGTTTACGGCGACAAGCTTACACAGCCTCGTTCAGATGGCCGACGCTAAGAAAGGTGCCACTTTTATGTCACAAATGGCGATTGACCGCGGCATCCTTGATAACACCGACCTCAAGCCTTTGAAACCAGCAGGTCAGGAAGCGTTCCGTGATATCGGTATGGTTTATCGACCCACCACAAGTCGGCGCCAAACTTTTCGTAAACTGGCAGAACTCATCGCGCCGTTACTGCCAGTGAATACGCTGAACTGAGTCTATCGCCTACGTGCTGGCGGAAGCGGATAACGCTCCGCCAGACTGATACTTTCACCATCCGGTTTAATGACACGCGCATGGCGGCGGTTAAGCTGACGCGGATCGGTCACCCCACACGAATGAGCAATTATATTAACGCCGTATTCAAGGTATTTGTGGTAATTGGCGACGCGTTCCGATTTATCTTGTGGATCTAAACCACGTTGCAATTTCGGGTCATCGGTCGTCACACCGGTCGGGCAAGTGTTTTTATTACACTGCATGGCTTGAATACAACCGAGCGAAAACATAAAACCACGGGCTGAGACAACAAAGTCGGCTCCCATTGCAATCGCCCAAGCAACATCCGCAGGCGAGATCATTTTGCCAGAGCAAATAATACGAATACGTTTGTGTAAACCGGCTTCGGTTAACTTATCGACCAAGATAGGCAGGCTCTCTGAAAGCTTTAGCCCGACATAATCAATGAGTGGCTGTGGTGCGGCGCCTGTACCACCATCGGCACTATCGAGCGTAATAAAATCTGGGGCCGCTTCTTCACCGCGGCTGAGTATGCTATCGACTAACTCGTCTATCCAACTTGGGTCACCCATGACAAATTTAAAGCCCGTGGGTTTGCCGGTAATCGTGCGTACTTTATCGATGAAATCGAGTAGCTCTTCATTATTGCTAATTTCAGGGTGGCGGTTAGGGCTAATCGCATCTTCGCCCACCTTAATACCACGAATTTCGGCAATTTCTTGATTGACCTTAATGCCAGGTAGAATACCGCCTTTCCCTGGTTTGGCACCTTGGCTTAATTTAATTTCAAACATTTTAACCGAATCATGTCGCCCTAATTCAGCTAGACGTGACTCATCGAGTTTGCCGTCTTTCGTGCGCACACCAAACTTTGCTGTACCCATCTGAAAAACCACATCGCAGTGACCCGATAAATGATAGGGCGATAAGCCACCTTCCCCGGTGTTAAGCCAGCAACCGGCCTTCTTTGCTCCTGCAGATAACGCTTTAACGGCAACCGGCGATAACGCGCCATAACTCATGCCGGAAATATGAAAATATGACGTCGGCGAGTAGGGCTTTTCGCAATACGGACCAATTTTTACGGGCTGCGGGCTCACCGATTGTTCGGCTAGTGGCGGATAGGGCGCATTACTAAAAATAATCGTCCCTGTGCGAGTCAAATCTCGGGTCGAGCCAAAAGCAACATTACGATCGGCGTTTTTAGCGGCGCGATATACCCAACTTCGTTGCGCTCGGTTAAAAGGCATTTCCTCGCGATCCATGGCGAAAAAATATTGCCGCATAAATTCGCCCATACGTTCAAATATATAACGAAAGCGACCAACTACAGGGTAGTTACGCCTGATCGTATGACGCGTTTGTATTTTATCAACAACATACATCACACCGACACTAACGACGAGCGTAATGATGCCTAAAACAAAAAGCGCTACTAACCACTGAGCAACGGTTAGTAGCGCTGAATTATCAAACCAAGATTGACTTTGCATTATCGAGCTTCTTGTACCTTATTCAGTGAAGCTGTGATTGAATCCGCATTAACACGATCCATTGAATGCGTTTGCAATTGACTCCAATCGACAGGTCCACCGACGTGTTCCTCAATTAATCGACGGCTTTCATCCTTGGTGAGAGGACCATCTACTTTGATGGTATATAAGCCATCACCCTCGTTATTTTCTGCATTCGCAGAGTCCGGCAAATAAATTGTACCGTTGTTAAAGTCCACAGCGTAAGCAATAAGACCAGGAATAACGAATAATAATAAGCCAACACCGTTCAGAGCTGCGACGCCAGCATCAATACGTCCACCCGTTTGACCTTTACGCTCCGGATATAACAAAGTTCCGCACGCAGTTAAGTGCAAAATCAGTGTGACACTCACGGCCGCCTTTAACAATGACTTGGATTTCATAAGCTTTCCTTTAGTTTTGTAATTAATAGTTAACAACATTATTAAGTAAGGCTGTGATTTATAAAGAGATCAAGAAAAGTCATCAAAATCTTAAATTAATACGTATACTAAAAATATTAAAAACTATACAAGTTAATTATGGAGGCTCCATGAAAAGCAACCTCACTGCAGTAGCAGCTGCGCTTTTGTCAGCGACGATGAGTACCTCGGTACTCGCGCAAGAAGTCGAGACAGAACGTCACACGCTGTCGCTAGAGACCATTAGCGAAGGACTTAACCACCCTTGGGGAATCGCCTTTTTACCATCGGGTGATATGCTGGTTACCGAGCGTTCAGGTACGCTAAATATTATTACTCAAGCCGGTCAGAAAACACCCATACAAGGTACGCCTGAGGTGGTTGCAAAAAGCCAAGGTGGTCTACTAGACGTTAACATCGATCCCGACTACGCAGATAATGGCTGGGTCTATATCAGTTATTCAGAAAAAGACCCCAAAGGAGGTAATGGCAATAGCACCGCCGTTATGCGAGGTAAAATTGACGGAGATAAATGGACTCAAGGCGAGGTTATTTTTCGCCAAGCGCCAAAGTATGAAAGTAACGCTCACTTCGGGTCCCGTCTTGTATTCTCTCCCGAAGGGCATCTATTTATTACTTTAGGCGAGCGTTATTCCAGAATGCAAGATGCACAAACGTTAGATAATCATCACGGAAAAATTGTGCGTATTTGGTCCGATGGCTCAATTCCTAAAGATAATCCCTTTGTCGGCAATGACGGTGCACTTGACGAAATCTGGTCTTATGGACACCGCAACGTCCAAGGTGCCGCTATTCATCCTGATACGGGCGAGCTATGGACGATTGAACATGGCCCACAGGGCGGTGATGAAGTTAATATTCCCAAAGCAGGTAAGAACTATGGCTGGCCGACCATCACATATGGCGAAGACTACGGTGGCGGTGAAATCGGTATTGGCACACATAAGGAAGGCATGGAGCAACCGTTTTACTACTGGCTTCCTTCAATTGCCACGGCTGGCTCAATTTTCTATACCGGCGATAAATTTCCAAAGTGGAAAGGCGATTTACTGGTGACTGCCTTACGCGGACAAACAATTGCACGGTTAGATCTTGAAGAAGGTCGTGTTCTGCACGAAGAACGGATGTTAGAAGACGCAACCAGCTTCCGTATCCGTGATATTGAACAAGGTCCTGAAGGATTCTTATATATTCTGACCGATGCCGATAGTGGCCAACTTATTAAACTGTCACCCGTAAAATAATTATGAAGTATTTACGCACAGTAACAGGGCTGGCTCTTGCGCCAGCCCTTTGTTTTAGCCAAGAAATTAATGAAATCATCGAGGTGAATGCGCAGCAGTCCGGTAGCGAATGGCGAATGACCCCCGGTAGCGTTGACCTTATCGATATCAACCAGCAACTGCCATCTTTGAATATTGATGCGGGAGATACACTTCGCGCCATTCCGGGTATTCAGGCGGATACACGCTACAACTATGCCCAGGACACGCGTCTCGTCGTGCGTGGATTCGGTGCACGCGCAGCATTCGGTGTGCGTGGCTTGCAGTTGAATGTCGATGGTGTACCTCTGTCCATGCCTGATGGCCAAGCGCAAACCTCAAGTATCATTTTAGACGAAGCAGAAACAGTCGAAGTGTTCCGCGGTCCACTCGCTGTTCTATACGGTAACACGGGCGGAGGCGTGGTCGAATGGAACACGCGTGCACCACAGCGAACCACGAGTGAGATTGCTGTAGCCGCAGGTGCCAACGATCTTAACCGCGCCAAAGGCCAATTTGACTGGGTCAATGATGCTCACAAATTGCGCTTCATCGCCACCGACTTGTACACCGCGGGACCTCGCCCTCACAATACGGCAAAGCGACAGCAACAAGGATTGCGGTACTACTTTGATATCAACGACCAACAACAACTTATCCTACGGTACGACAACAACAACGCCCCATTGTTAGAAGATCCAAGTGCGCTAACCCCCAGTGCTTGGCGCCAAAACCCCGACCAAACCGTCGGTCGAGCCATTGATTTCAATACCCGAAAATCCATTCATCATCGGCAAGGTTCTCTGACATGGAAGCTCGACGCAGATGGTTATCGCGCACGTATTGCGGCTTGGCAGGGTGATCGCGACGTTGTCCAGTTCTTACCCTTTGCAGGAGACGCCATTGGTAGCTCGGGCGCCGTGATCGATTTGTCGCGCCAGTTCGAAGGCAGCTCAGCTTATGTAGAGTGGCAAGCCACAGCGCAAACAGATATAGGTTTTGGTTTGCGATACGAGCGCCAGCAAGACCATCGGTTCGGTTTTGTGAACGATGAAGGTGAAAAGGGTGACTTGCGTCGCAACGAGTTTAACTATGTTAGAAAGCAAGCCGTTTATACTCGTTTAACGCATCGATTTAATGAACAATGGCGAATAACCGCTGGCGCTCGACACAGCCGCTTTGACTTCTCGGTAGACGACCAGTTTATTATGCCAGGCGATCCCGATGACAGCGGTCAAAATGAGCTCAGTGATAACTCCGGAGCGGTCGGTCTTACATGGGCGTTTGCGCCGCGTTGGTCAACCTATATCAGCCTAGGGTCAGGCTTCGAAACACCCACCTTGACTGAGTTGGCTTATCGTAATAATGGCAGTGGCCTCAATACCGAACTATCGCCCAGTCAATATCGACAAACCGAATGGGGCTTAAAATTTAATTCAGCAGGACGGTTTTCCTCGCAATTGGCAATGTTCGATATTCAGTCTGAGGACGACATTGTTATTGATCAATCGAACGACGGACGCACGACCTACCGCAACGCAGGTGAGACTGAACGTCAAGGTATCGAGTGGCAGCTTAACGTACAGCTAACTGAGCAATTAGATAGCTTTGTATCCTACAGTTATATCGATGCCAACTATCAAGGAGGTCTTTATAACGGTAAGCAACTGCCTGGGGTCGCTGACAGCCAATGGTTTACACGACTCACTTGGCAGCCCACACAAGCCACTCAAGTTCAACTACTTGGACAATATCGCGGTGAAACTTACGCCGACGATAGTAATACAGTAAAAGCACCGAGCTACGTAAAATGGGATTTGGCCTTAACCCAGCAATGGCAAATAGCCGAGAACGAGTTTGAAGCTTGGCTTCGAGTGGATAATTTGTTGGATAGAAACTACGTAGGAGCAGTCGTTGTTAATCAGGGCAGTGGTCGTTCATTTGAACCCGGAATCGGTCGTTCGGCAAGTATTGGGATTAGCTGGCATCATCTATTTTGATGCCAGCTCTATTATCATACGATTACAACATTGCCCGTAACACATCGAGCAAACGCTCAGCCGTTTGCTCAGATGATGCCGGGTTTTGACCCGTAATCAGCATACCATCCTGCACAGCATAAGACTGCCAGTCGTCAACCTTACGATAGTGACCGCCTTTTGCTGATAACTCATCCTCGAGGAGGAAAGGAACCACGTCTGATAAACCGACGCCGTCCTCTTCGGAGTTACTAAATCCAGTAACCGTGCGACCTTGGACTAAAGGGTCTCCGCCCGGTGTTTTTGCATTAAGCAGTACCGCAGGGGCATGACATACTGCCGCGACAGGCTTACCTTTCGACCAAAACTTTTCAATCAAATCAATCGATTGTTCATCGTTAGTGAGATCCCACAATGGACCATGTCCACCTGGGTAAAAGATAGCATCAAAATCATCAACACAGACTTCATCGAGCTTGCATGTACTACTGAGCTTGTTCTGCGCATCCTGATCTTCATTAAAGCGTTTCGTCGCCTCTGTTTGAGCATCTTCCGCTTCACTATTCGGATCAATCGGTGGTTGCCCGCCTTTAGGCGAAGCAATTGTCACATCCGCGCCAGCATCGACAAACGTGTAAAACGGTGCGGCAAATTCCTCTAACCAAAACCCTGTTTTATTACCCGTATCACCTAACTCATCGTGAGACGTCATAACCATTAAAATCTTCACGGTTTACTCCTTAGCGTTTGTACTCGTGCCCTTAATACGTTTTCAGCTTTCAGATTGATCAGTTTGACCTTCAAGCCAACGATAAAGCGTGCGCCGCGTGACCCCTAAAATCTCCGCCGCTTTCTTCTTATTGCCACCCACATGATTCATAACGTCCTGAATATATGCATCTTGATGGGATTGCAATGTATGCCAGTGTGGTTGCTTATCGGCTGTCGGATCACGCACTTCCAGCATGCGCTCGGGTAAATCATCGACTTGTAAATGGTGCGACTGCGCGAAAGTCACCGCGCGCTCAATCGCGTTTTGTAGTTCTCGGACGTTGCCAGGAAAACGATAACGATAGAGTATATCCAAAGCATCGGTATCAATGTCAGTGATACGCTTGCCTGCCTTTTCTGCATACACACTAATAAAGTGATGCGCTAAACGCTCAACGTCCTCACCTCGCTCCCGCAACGCGGGGACTTTCACACTGAAGGTTTCTAGCCGGTAAAATAAATCTTCACGAAACTCGCCATCCCGCACACGCTGCTCTAAATTTTGATGGGTTGCAGCAATAATACGTACATCAACTTTTTCTTCGTCATCACTACCTACCGCGCGTAGCGTACCTTCTTGTAACACCCGGAGCAGTTTAGCTTGAAGTGCTAACGGCATTTCACCGATTTCATCAAGCAATAGAGTGCCACCATCAACCTGTTTGAACAGCCCCAAGCGTTTACCCTGAGCGCCGGTGAACGCCCCTTGCGTATGACCAAAAAACTCACTTTCCATCAGTTCTGAGGGTATACCCGCACAATTGACCGCTTGAAAAGACTTATCACGCCGCTCGCTAAGCTCATGGATTGCGCGCGCAACCAGCTCTTTACCAGTGCCGGATTCGCCCGTAATAAGTACACTACCTCCGGCTGTGCCGAGCCGCTCAATTTGATGATACAACTTGCGCATTGCGGGACTTTGCCCGATAAGGCCCGCGGGTCCTTTTTGCTGTGACTTAAAACGAGTCAACTCTTGCTTTAATAAGCGGTGCTCCAACACACGTTGAACACTCAGAAGCAGGTGCTCAACATCAAGTGGCTTAGTCAAAAAGTCAGCTGCCCCTTGTTTTAGCGCATCAACCGCCTGGTCGACAGTGGCAAACGCAGTAATAAGAATAAGTGCAGGAGCGCCCGCCTCTCTGACATGCTCAAGTAGTGACAAACCTGAAGAACCGGGTAAGCGAATATCACTGACAACGACATCAACCGAAGGCAGCTCAGCTTGATAGTCCTCGGTTGATGGAAAGGCAAAAACTTTGTAGTCCTCTGCTTCAAGCTCCTCAACAAGTAGCTCACGTAGCGCTGAATCATCTTCAACAACGGCGATTTGCGCTTTACTCGCTGTCATTCGAACCTCCTGTCTTTAGTTCCTTTTGAGGAAGTAACAAAATAACGCAACAACCACCTTCAGGGCGGTTCTCAAGCTTCAACTCACCCTCGTGATCGCTCATGATGTGCTGCACAATAGTCAATCCCAGCCCCGTGCCTTCACCGGTTGTTTTGCTACTGTAAAAAGGCGAGGTGGCATGTGCTTGAGCGCGCTGAGTGAGTCCGTCGCCATCATCCATAATCATGATTTCGGTCGAGCTAGGTGTTTGACTCACAGCAATACGCACCTCTGATTTAGCCGCTTGATACGCGTTTCGTAGTACATTCACTAACGCAAGCTCCATACGCGAGACATCAACCGTACAAACATCATCGCCCTGATACTCAACAACACACTGGATATCGTCATTCTCCAGCTCAAACCCCACACTGGTGCATGCACGCTCTATCAGCACTTTTATTGCCACTTGTTGGCGTTCGCTCACAGGCGTGCGAGAAAAGGCGAGTAGTTGATTGACCAATCTTGTTAAGCGATGCACTTGCCCTCGAATGGCTTGTAACTGACGCCTGTCATCTTCAGAGTCGGTATGCCGTAAAAGCTTTTTAGCACGATTATCAATCACCGTAAGCGGTGCACCTAGCTCGTGAGCGACACCACTCGAAACCGAACCGATAGCCGCCATTTTTTCTTGTTCACGTAAGGCTTCATTTAGACGCTGCTCTTCTTGACGTCTATCCCGGATCTCTTGCTCGGCACGAGTGACCGCTTCTAGCATCTCGTTAAGACCTTGGCTTATCGCGACGATCTCGCTCGGTCCATGGGTATCAACCCGAACATCGCGCCGTCCCTCAGCGACCTGTTGCATAATATTGCGAAGATACAAAACATGGCGCCCAACGCCGCGATAATGACCAAAAACTAAAACGGCAATCGTCACCACGGCAAAAATAAACCAACTAATCCACGCGACTTGGCTTAGTTGCTCAAACCGTTCATCAAAATCGCTGGCGCGTCGATTAATTTGCAGAAGGCCAATAATACGGCCGCCACGATCAACAATAGGAAGGAACTGGGAAAACACCTCACGCCCCTCAACTTGACGGTAGTCATCTTGTGAGACGCCGGTTTGTACAGTTTGTCGAGCTAACCAACTGTCTGATAAGTCAGTCTCTGTAACACCTGCCTCTGCGACTTGCTGACCATTTACGTCATAAACTGAAGCGCCATAAACGCGTCCAATATTAAAAACCGAATCTAAGTTCGCTTGCACAGTCGCCAAGTCATTGTTTAAAAGCGCATCACTGATCGGCAAACTAATCGCCCGCCCAATCAATTTAAGATCGGTCTTAAGACGTTCCTCTTCTTGCTGACCCGCTATATTCAATCCAAACGTTATCGCAGCCCCAGAAATTAATAGCATTGGAATAACCACATAAAGCAATAAACGGCGCTGAATACTCGAGAGCGGTAAAGTGTATCTTTTTGTCACATTACCTCCTTTGTGTGTATCAAAAGGATACATAAGAAATCGTAAATTTTCCTTGTTTGATTACAGGTATTTATTTTTTCCTTATTTTTCATGACGTTAAAAACTTGGCACAGTATTCGCTTTATCTAAAGTGATTAAATTTCTTGAACAACAGGAGTTCACGATGAAAAAGACAATGATTGCAATCGCATCAGCAATGACATTAGCGACTACTGCAGCCGCTGCGCAAACTCAAGACAACGCAGCACAAAATCAAATGGCACAACAGCAAGCTCAGCAAAAAATTACTGAAGGCATGCTGGTCAAGTTTGTCGCTGCAATGGAAGACGTTCAAAAAGTAACGACGAAATATCGCGACAAATTTCAAAATGCTGAAAATCAAGAAGAAGCGCGTAGCATCCAGCAAGAAGCGCAGAAAGAGATGATCGCAGCAGTGAAAGATTCTGGTCTTTCACCACAACAGTACAACATGATCATTCAACGCGCTCAAAGCGATAAAGAGTTGCGTTCTCGCCTTAAAGAAATGACTTCAGGTGAAGGTAACTCGTAAGCATCGATGTTAACGTTAATTTAAAGGGCGGTCATAGTACCGCCCTTTTTTGATCATAATTGACCTCCACAACGTAGCATTTAATATTCACACGAATTTAAAAGGAGTGTCTTAGTGAAAGCAGCAGACCTCATGGTAAAAGCTCTCGAAAATGAGGGTGTACAATATGTGTTCGGTATCCCAGGAGAAGAGAATCTCGATTTACTTGAATCTCTCTCAAACTCATCAATTGAACTGGTGTTAACGCGCCATGAGCAAGCTGCGGGCTTTATGGCGGCGACCTATGGGCGGTTAACAGGAAAGCCGGGGGTTTGTTTATCAACACTTGGGCCTGGAGCGACCAATTTAGTGACATCCGTTGCTTATGCACAACTCGGTGCGATGCCAATGGTCGTGATCACGGGACAGAAGCCAATAAAAGATCGGCCGCAAGGTCAATTCCAGATCATTGATGTCATCGATATGATGACGCCTATCACCAAGTACACTCAACCGATTATCAGTGCAAAGACGATACCTTCACACGTACGGGAGGCTTTCCGTCGTGCCGAAGATGAACGACCAGGTGCAGCGCACCTTGAGCTATCAGACGATATTGCAGCTGAAGAAGTGGATGCTACCCCAATTACACCGAGTTACTCGCGTCGTCCAATTACTGAGCATAAGTCTGTCGATTACGTTTTGAAACTGCTTAAGGAAGCTAAGCATCCGCTCATCGTCATTGGTGCCGCAGCCAACCGTAAAATTACGGCAAAAATGCTTCGTGCGTTCGTCGATAAAACAGGAATTCCATTTATCACAACGCAAATGGGTAAAGGTGTCATTAATGAAGATCACCCACGTTGGTTAGGGAATGCTGCGGTATCTGATGGCGATTACCCACATCGTGCCATAGAACAAGCTGACTTAATCCTCAATGTCGGCCACGATGTCGTTGAGAAACCGCCATTCATGATGAAACCTGATCAACGCAAGGTGGTTCATATTAACTTCCAAGGCGCCCAAGTCGATTCTGTTTATTTCCCACACGCCAGTATGATTGGCGATATAGGCAACAGCATTTGGCAGCTTAAAGAAGGTATCGAGCCGCAGTCTCATTGGGATTTTGAATTTATGCTGAAAGTCCGCGAACACATGCGTGACCACACCGACGAAGGCGCACATGACGAGGCTTTCCCTATGCTACCTCAGCGCCTAGTAGAGGAAGTGAGAGAAGTTATGCCAGACGACGGCATCATTGCGTTGGACAACGGTATTTATAAAATTTGGTTTGCTCGCAATTATCCTGCACGCCAGCCAAACACCGTGTTGCTCGATAATGCACTGGCCTCGATGGGCGCCGGTTTACCATCTGCCATGGCTGCTAAACTGGTCCACCCAAACCGCAAGGTAGTTTCTATCTGCGGCGACGGCGGCTTTATGATGAATTCGCAAGAAATCGAAACCGCTGTTCGTATGAATCTCGATTTGGTTGTGCTTATTCTTAACGACAGCGCTTACGGTATGATTAAGTGGAAACAAGAGCACATGGGTTTGCACGACTTTGGCTTGGACTTTAAGAACCCTGACTTTATCAAGTACGCGGAAGCTTACGGTGCTAACGGCTACCGGTTAGAAGCAACAGAAGAATTGCAGCCACTGATGCGTGACTGCATGGAGAAAGGTGGCGTGCACATCATCGACGTTCCCGTTGATTACTCACGCAATGTTGAATTACTCAACGAGGAAATTCCTAAACGCGCAAAAGCGATCCAAGCCTAATCTTTAAGGCTTGGATGCGTATCTGCAAAGATAGGATAGTCGTTAATTTTGTCTAAAAATGCCTGCAGCTTGGGGAATTCGTTTAACGAAATCAGTGAACGAAAGAGTCCCCAGCTCAGGAAACAACCTAAGCGCAGTTCACCATCGCTGAACGGATGCGGTCCCTCATAAGCAACAGCATGGTCACGGCTCTCCATTAAAGCGAGAATTTCATGCACGCGCTCATGCTGGCGCTTCATGTAGCCATTGTTGTCTGGCGTCACACCTTCCTTGCTCAATAAAAACAGATTAATGGTGGCGTCCATCGCTGTATTCACCAAACAATACTGGTCAAAGTCAGTGGTGTCCGCGAAAAAACGCTCGCCGTTCTTTTCACGCACATATTTTAATATGCTCGAAGAATCAAAAAAGCGCAGGTCGTTATGATGTAAAAAAGGCACCTTTTTAGCAGGACTCAGCTTTGCACTCATATCGTGATCAGTCTCGGTAAACGAATACGCTAACCCCGTTTCTTTAAAGGCAATACGACAGTGCCGTACATACGGTGAAGTATAACTACCAAACAGTTCCATAAACCGCTCTCCTATTAATGGTCTCGACAGGGCTCGATACCGCGACCCAGCCCAACACGTCTTCGATCAGGTGCCAATTTAATACGCGTTCATTAAGCGTCTCACCTGCACTTAATTTAAACGCCGCATAGCCATTAACGGCGACACCAAAAACCGCCAGTCCGATCATTCCTTCAGCAACGGGCATCACGGGATCAAATAAGCGAGGGATGGCGGTATAAAGCACCCAGACCGAACCGGCAATTAGAATCACCGCATTAATAAAAGCCCCGACCAATGAAAGCCGCTGATACCCGTACGTGAAGGTGCGAGATGGATCCCGCTTACTGAACTTGTTGAGTAACCAGGCTAGGCCTATAGATAAGCTATCGCCTAGATCGTGCACCGCATCTGCAAGGATCGCTGTACTGTTCGTTAAAACACCACCAATAAACTCAATGATGGTGAAAGCCAAGTTGAGAAAAAATGCCCAACCAATCCGGTTCGAAGACATATCGTGGTGATGGTGATGATGGTGATCGTGACTCATAAACTCCACTTGTTAACTCAGTGAGACGGACAACAGAGTGTGTGTTGGTTTAGTAACTACTATGACACGATAAGATGTATATGCGAAGCATATCGCGATTTATGTCGCACTGACTTCGTCATTTTGGGCTGACAACACAGTACTATTATATTATTGTAAAAATAATGTTATCAAAATAAGAGAACACAGTGCGAAAACTTCTTATACTTGGATTGCTTTTAACGAGCTTCAACGCCCTTGGCAAAACATTTGAAACACCTACTTTTCTCATTCAATGCCAAGATTGTACAACCGGTCAACTCCGTGACTGGTTCTTCAACACGATCGTTCTTAATACAAATAAAAACCCGGAAAAAGAACATCAACGCATCTACTCAGAATATCGCATCATCGTACATCGACCTGAGTCATCTCGGTACGACGCGTTTAAAGTGATCGCACCCGTAACACGCTTAATGCAAGGTGATATTAAACCAGAAACCTTTAACGTCTCACAGACCTCTCATACAAACAGTGAAACCTACCTCGCGAAGCAGCTGTTTGCCTATGCAAAGCAAATCGATAAACAATTAGATCATATCGGCGACCAATTAAGCCGTTCGTTTAAAGCTACGGATGAGTATCAGCAATGGCTTAACTCAAATAACACGCAAGCTAATAACCACGTCTGCACAAATAACCCTCAATATCTTGGATTAACGTCTTTCTTTTCAGTTGATGCGCGTAAAAAGTTACAACAACAAGCAAGCCAACTGTTCAGCGAAATCGACTTCAACAGTGAACCATCGACGATCGAGGTAGCCAACCAGTCTCGGTTTATTAAGGGCACTCTCAATCAGTCTTCTATTTACTTGATTAAGCGAAAGCCGTTTCATAATTCGACAATATCCTTAAATTTTGCCGATCCGGAGGACCCAAAAGACTCTGCGAAAGCAACATTCCTCCTGACATTAAAGGGCGATACGCTGACTATTAATCCTACTGAGTCGTTAACGCGGCTAGGCAACAAGAGCCTGAGTCTTTTCGAAGACTTTGGCGGAGAAGTGTCGCCATGTGCTGTTGTGGCAATGAATAGCTATCAAACACCTCAAACAATTCGACAAACACAGAAAGAGCCTAGACTTGCAGCTAATGTTAATCCCGATAATCCACATTTATGCGCATACATTTATGATGCGCAAGATAAAACACGCAGATTGATTCTAGGCGCAACCTGTAGCTTGATGTCGGATGGAGCTGATACCGTTGATAGCCGCTAGCTATAGGATTCCGAAAGGCTTCTATCTTTCGTCTGACGGCAACAAATTGGTCAAGAGTTGAATTTACCAGAGGCTACATTATGACCTTAATACTAGTCCACGTTGCGATCATAGCTCTCATCACGCTAATCTGTATAAAAATTAAAGTATGGGTGCCTATGCTTATCACCTTAATTCTATCCTTTACTTATTTTTATTGGATAATCAGTAACAGCCAACCGGACGGTCTTTCAAACATAGTTTCTTTATTTGGCCTCCTCTTTATACAATATTATGTGGCGGATTTTGGTTTCTCTTTAATAAAATACGGTTAGCGTTATAAAGGTTATCAGTGGGAAAATTCGGGGTTTTATATCAAGCCTAATGACTACCGTTTTAATCTAATTAAAAAATTGAAGTAGGTTGTGCAAGTGATTAAATTTAAGTTCAATCATTTTTGGTTTGTTTTTCTTTTGTTGTTTTTTTGCAGTATTCTGTACTTTATCTGGCCAACCAAGGATCTGGTCATTAATTTTTATAAGACAGGAGAAGGTAGCCCATTTGAGGCAATAATGACCGTTGGCATGACACTCCTTTTTTTCTCAGTATTTATTTACATGCCGTTTCGAATAATTACTGAACCATTTTTTTCATATTGGATAGAAAACGATACCCTTTTCATTAAAAAGTTCGGCAAAACTAAGGAAATTCCACTTAATAAAATGGTCTATGTACTTCGAAAGCCATTATGGACAAGATTTCTTAGCGCGCCCTATATGCTTTTTTACTACAATGACAAGCGTTACAGAATACCGTCAGGATTTTACCTTTCTGAAAAAGATTATGAGTATTTAAAAACAAAAGTAGATATAACGGAACAGGGTAACTTAGAGGTGAAAGTTTAGTGTCATCCAGCAAAAAAAGGACATCTAATGTTACTCAAAAGATACATTTTATGTCCTTATTAGCCGTTGTGGTGCGGTAATAAAGTTTCATACTGAGCAGCTTCGTATGTGCTGCTACTCAGCAAAGAATATGGACCTCAAAGAAATAAAGTTGCATACTCGCAAAGCTTTACAACGATGCAACTTAACCAAACGTGTAATAAAGTCGCATACCACTCATTAATATTCCCAAAACACCGTGCATGCCATGTATTCACCTAAAATAATTTTTACTTGAATACCATCGCTCAGTTGCAATGTGTGATACCTATAAACTCCCTCTTGAACGTCCACCCAATCATTTACAATTAAGGGAAGTACCTCGTCTTCATCAAGGACAGAGTCGAGTTTGACTTCGACTACATACATTCTTTGGATGTTACGGCAACCAACTTCTCCAAGCTGTCCCATTACGGTTGCGCCATCAAAGTCGTCCCATTCACTTTCAGACATTGAAGAAACCAAATCAAATACTAATTTTGATGGTTCATCCCTAGGAACTAAACTCAGCTCAAAAGCTGCATGGCCAACTGCCAGCTTCCGGATTATGTTCGCAAATCTTTTGGTATTAAACCAAAATGAACCACGCTTTGCGTTTGCCTTCTCGTCTTGTATCATCTTATGGAGAGCAGGCTTCCTTTTTAGTGTATTCTTAATTTTACTACTCTCGAGCAAATCAATCTTCGTTGTTCCCGCCATCATACAAGCCAATACACATGCAATATATTCCTCATCCAAGGAGTATGAGCTATTACAGCTCTCGCAAGCCGCCATTACTGGCAAGTTATTCGGATAGGGCTTGGTTAACAGAATTCGAGAAGGAACATGCGGTGTTTTTCAACCGAGTTGTCCAAAAAACCTGTTTTAAGCAACCGCAGTATT
>NZ_CAXGLS010000028.1:0-31672 GCF_964010655.1 uncultured Idiomarina sp. | reverse complement strand
TAACGATCATTTTGGTCACTTGGCGGGTGACGATGCGCTCAAAGCCGTTAGTCAGAGCTTAGCTCAACTGGTAAAGCGAGGTACCGATTTTGTTGCTCGCTATGGCGGTGAAGAATTTGCCATTCTGATGTCTTCTGCCAATGCCAGTAGTGTATTAAAGATGGCAAACAACATCAGTGAACAAATCAGTCGACTTGCGATTACACATCCAAAATCACAGTGCGCAGACATACTGACTGTCAGCATTGGTGGCTATTATGAGCCACCGATTGCAGATTCGGAACTTGTTAAAACGAGTAAACGTTTGATTAAAAATGCAGATACGGCTTTATACCGTGCCAAGCTCGCTGGCCGCAACTGTATTCGCTTTTATTAACGCTTTGACAGCAGTGACTGCCACGCTTCGTTCAACGTTTCTTCCTCATGTTTATCACGGGCTTTCACCAACTCATTAAATTGCTGCTGCGCCCCCTGATGAGCATATAACTGCGCTAAGCGATAGCGTGCCCAATCAGCGCTTGGTAAAGATGTATCAGGTTTTTGCAGCGTCGTGAGCTCTTTAAGGTACCTATTTAGCGCAGTCACACCGTCAGCAGTTCGTGACTCCGAAAAGATACTCGTCCGAGCAAATTGATAATAACCCATCAGTCGCTCATTTAGCCTTTCAGCAGACATCATCCTTTCAAAAAGCTGAAACGCATCTGTCCAGTCTTTTTCCTCTTGCAGGACAAGCCCGTAATGGAGCTGAAATTCATAGCGTTCCGGGTAACCAATGTAACTTTGCTTGATAAGTGCTCTTGCATGCGCTTCGCCACCTCCAACGATACTTGGTGCATTTCGGTAATAACCGACCAGCCCCATAACCATCATCGGATTACTGGGCTCCAGCTCGACTGCCTTTTTGAAAGCTTCAAGTGATTCATTCGCGTAACTGAAGGCACTAAAAAAACTGCTACTTGCCTGTACCGCCATGACGCGCCCATGCCAGAACCAGGCATTAGCATCCTTTGGCTTATCCTGAATCCACTGCTGCGAAATCGTCTCAGCTTGGTCATATTGCTCCATGTTCAGCAGTTTCTCTATGTCGCTCCTTTGCGCGTTTGAGCAACAACTCCAAAAGAGCACTATCATGAATATTATTTTTTTCATATTAGACTCCTTTGCGCGTGTTTAAGGTTTCATACTTTTTGCTGTAGAAATAAATCGCAACGCCACCCAACACACCGGGCATAACCCAAAACAGTAACTGCCACTGACCGATATGTGCCAACGCATGCCTCGCACCAAAGGCAAAGAAGGCTGTGTAGACCGCGATACCGGAACCACACATGGAGCTTAAGTGTTCAATTAACCAACGATTGCGCGCTACATTTTTCGAAAATATATAAGACAGTATTTGATAGCCGTTGACGATACCCAGCACAGCAAAAATAAAGTGTAAGTAAGGACTTACCAATGCATGTTGTGCCATTAATACACCCTGCACAAAAAGCACACTGGCAACGACCATTAATAACACCGGCATTGCAACATAGTGCCATTTTCGTAGCGGTGCTCTATTTCCTTTCGTCTGCAATACTCGGTTCGCATGATGAATGGATGTAAAGGTCAGTAATGACAGAAAAAGAAGCAACGTCCAAAACATGCGTACCGTCGCTAGGGTATCTTCTGGCGAGGTCGATTGATTAATCAGCTGACCCTTAAAGTAGGTCGGAGCCACAAGTACCATCACCGACATCACTAAGGCTGAAATGGCTAACACATACATCGTGTAGGTGTAAAAGCGCCCATACTTACGGTGGTTGAGACTGCCTTTACGGGCCACCATCGGGATAACAAATAGAACCATAGCCAATGCACCTGCTAGGATATGCGTATATAAAAGAAAGGAATGTAATTGCAACATGGGTGTTCTCCGTCAGTTCACTGATTGAAAGCTTAAGCAACTCAAGCGCTCTTTGTGAGTGACAAAGGTCATGACTTAAAAGGTGACTTTCGGCCTATTTCTAAAGGAAGATATTCACGGCATACTGCCAATATGAACATTGCAAAATACATTTCACATATCACACATCTGGGCGCTGATCGTTGGGCAGGTCTGCTCACTTGGCTGGTTGTCTCGGTGACCTCGGTTTACTTTACTCACCGTCAAGGTTTGCTACCTTGGAGTGCGATTTCAACTTACGTAACTGGCCTCGCATTGATTGGGTTTATCGTTTGCTTTAGTCTCACCACACGACAAAAGCCATTCACATATGAACCCCATACTCGGTACGGGCTTATCTCTCTACAGCTAGCCTGTATTTATTTCACCTTCTTTTTTATCCCGCATAATTATGTCGCGATTCTGTTAGTGATCTGGGCCGCGCAGTTGCCCTACTTTATGTCGTTGCTACGTGCAGTCATACTCATGGCTGTTTTATCGATTATTTTTGGTGTCATTTATCACGTTCATTGGCAACAATCAGGCGCTTGGCTCAGCGCCGTTTTATTTTGGACGTTTGAAATTTTTTCTATCGTGATGATGACGACCCAACTAAAAGAGCAACAAGCCCGCGAGCGAGAGGAAGCAATTAATCGTGAGCTTCGCGCAACACAGACGCTACTTACTGAGGCGAGTAAACAATCTGAGCGCACCCGTATCGCTCGAAATATCCATGACTTAGTCGGACATCACCTAACAGCCCTCACTATTCAATTGCAAGTAGCCGAACGTAAGTCGGAAGGCCAAGTAAAAACACTGATTGAGCGCAGTCAGCAAGTGGCCAAACTGTTACTTGCCGATGTCCGCGAAGCGGTTAACGATATACGCAGCACGGCTGCAATCGATGTTAAAAGCGCTTTGCTCGCTTTACAACTCAACAGCCAAGACAAGCAGGTCGTTTTTAATATTTCGGACGACCTTACCGTGACTGATGTTGCTACGGCCGAGACGCTATTACTGATTGCAAAAGAAGCCATTACTAACTTTTTTCGGCACTCCAACGGCAACACGCTGACTATTGAGCTATCGAGTAACGAGGATATCGAAATGCGAATTGCTGATTCGGGCACAATAAAGCAATCATTGCGGCCCGGTAATGGCCTTCGAGGCATGGTTGAACGCGTCACAGAACTTAAAGGCCAGTTACGCATTCATGAACAGCCAACGTTAACCATCACTGCAACACTACCTAAGGAGCAAGCACTATGATCAAGGTGCTACTTGTCGATGACCAAACGCTTATTCGACAAGGATTAGAAAGTCTGCTAACCATAAGTGATGCGCTTACGATTTGTGGGCAGGCGAGCGATGGTGAGGAAGCCATTAACGTGATCGACTCAGTACAACCGGATGTCGTGCTGATGGACATTCGTATGCCGCGTATGGATGGCATTGAGGCGACAAAGCGCCTGCGCCAGACACATCCTCGGCTACCTATATTAATTCTAACGACCTTTGATGATCACGAATTAATTATTAAAGCCATTGCAGCAGGTGCAAAGGGCTATCTACTTAAAGATGTCTCTCTAGAAACGTTGGTCGATGCGATTCGTACACTCGTTAATGGAGGTACCTGGCTACAGCCAGCGATTACCGAGCGTATCGTGAACAGCTTAAACCACAATAGCGCTAAGACCACTCCCACATTGGTAGAGCCGTTAACCGATAAAGAACTCGCTGTTCTAAGACTGATGGCGGCAGGACTCAGTAATCAAGAAATCGCCGATAGCTTGTTTAAATCGACTGGGACGATAAAAAACCAAGTCTCGTCGGTTATGGCCAAACTGGGCGTTCATGACCGCACCCGCGCGGTACTAAAAGCAATTGATTTGGGAGTTTTATAGGCTTTCGTTAGCCAACCGACCTCCTCAGTTGCTAATATTAGCTAAAACCTACGCAACCTATTGGGAGATATGGCTAAGCCAAATAAAAAAGGTCCCGTTCGCACCGTACAGATTTCTTGTTTGCAATGTAAAACCACCTTATTTAAATATCGCAAAGGTGGTAAAGGTGCACTGGTAAAATGTTTTATCGAACGGATAGTCGAGGATCACACGCAAACCCCATGCCACTGCCCAGGTTGTGGGCAAGAGTTCGCACGGGAAACGATGATTCGAGGCACTCCAGCGTATAAAATGATTGGCGGCAAAGTCCATATGAAATAAGAGATGCACATCCCTGACGCTTTAAAATCTGAGTTTCACTCACAATTAAACACCGCCTCGGCGGTCATTCATCGCCATCCACAACCGACTCTAAAAAACGAGTTGGTGCAATTAAGCGAGTATGCGCAAGAACGCGACTCGCGCGATAGCTATGGAAGGGGCGGTATTGTCAGCGAGTTTGAAGAGCAAATCTGTGAACTCTTTGACAAACCTTCAGCGCTCTTCTTACCAACCGGCACACTCGCCCAGTGTGTTGCGATGAAGTGTTACAGCGAAGCCAGTGGCAAAAACGGCGTTGGTTTGCATCCGACGTCCCATTTACGACTCCATGAGCATGATGCGATACAGCACTTGTGGGGGCTGTCCGTACACTCTATGGGTGAAGCGCAGCGCGCGCTCACAGCGGTCGATATCACTCAGCTTAACCCTGAACACGTGGCTGCGATTATTGTCGAGACGCCGATGCGTGAAATAGGTGGCGCAATGCCGTCTTGGGATGATCTGCTCACGATGCGCGCATGGTGTAGCCAGCACAACGTACGTATGCACTTAGATGGTGCCCGTATTTGGCAAGCGACCGAATATTACCAACGCTCACTGGCTCAAATTGCCGAGTTGTTCGACAGTATTTACGTTAGCTTTTATAAGGATTTAGGTGGAATATTTGGTGCGGCCCTGATTGGTAACGATGAGTTAATAGAACCTGCACGTGTCTGGTCACGTCGCGCGGGTGGGAATCCTATCACACTCTATCCTGAGGCGCTTTCGGCTCGCAAAGGGTTAGAGAGTTATCTGCTGAAGATGCCTGATTTTGTTGAATTCACTAAAACCGTGACGGACTTGCTAAGCTCTGCTGACTTCGAAATCATTCCACCACAGCCCAAAGCGGCTATGTTTCATATTCGTCTCCCGTATAACGCGACAATAACGGCTGAAAAACTTGTTCATTATGCCCAACAACAGGGGATCATCGTGTTACCTTTGCCACGAGCCGAACATGATGAAAAGGCTATTTGCGAGGTTTCAATTGGCGATCGGGCACTTGAGCAAGCGCCCGAGTTCTGGGTTAAGCATCTATCCGCCTGTTTCTCATGAAGGCTAGTTTTTCTTAGCCGAGGTGATTGTGTCGAGCGTGCGTAGGTAGTCTTTCGCAAAGCCTTTCACGCGCGCTTGGTTCATGGCCTCTGAACCTAAGTGGACCTGCTCCAATGAATTCGCCGCAACATCCAGCTCTTTACTCAGGCGCGCCAGCGCAACTTCTAATGTGTAGGTAATTTCATGCACTTTGGCTAAATCCTGAGCGGTCATCTCGCCTTCGGTTAAAGATTTCAGCTTCGCGTTATACTCATCAATATTGGCGAGCGCTTGCGCTAAATTTTCAGAAGGCTTCGGCTTAAAATGCTGATAGCTTTGTTGTTGCGCTAGCGCGCCGGCAGTCATTAGCACACTACACGCTGCCAAGGTGTAAACCAGTTTTCGCATAGAACATTCCTCTTACTATTTTTCCAAAGTATTCAAATAATCAATCGGTATGACACTATTTTATGTAATCATAACTGCTAATCTTTAATTTGTATTAATTAATAAGGTACGTTCACATGCGTCATTTTGTTTTCGCGTTTATCGCCGTACTCATATCCTCATCTGCGTTTGCACAGCCGCAGGCAACACCGCAGCCTGAAGAGCCATTAAAAATTGCAGTACGCGTGAATGCGCCATTTGTCATTGAACAAAGTAACCAGCAATATCAAGGTTTGGCAATTCAACTATGGCAAGATATCGCAGATCGGTTAAACGTCAATTATGAACTGTATCCACTGCCCTTAGACGAGGTTATCAATGGTGTGGAGCAGGGCGACTATGATCTCGGCCTCGGTGCACTCACCATCACCTCTGAACGCGAAGCACGACTAGACTTTAGTCAACCGTTTATCAATGGCGGTCTGGCTATTGCTGTACCCGTCAATAACGAGTCAACTTGGTGGGCAATGACTAAACGCTTTGTGTCCTTTGATTTTCTATACATCATTATGATTCTATCGTTGGTGCTCTTTGTTGCCGGTGCATTAGTTTGGTATTTCGAGCGCAAAGAAAATACTGAAGAGTTCTCTGACCAGCCTCTAAAGGGCCTGGGATCAGGCTTTTGGTGGGCCGCCGTGACCATGACCACCGTGGGTTACGGTGATAAATCGCCGCGGAGCTTGGGCGGACGAGCGGTCAGTCTGATCTGGATGTTTACCTGTGTCATCATTATTTCGAGCTTCACCGCAAGTATCGCTTCGTCGTTGACCGTTTCTAAGTTTCCGTCAAAAGTATCCAGTGTTGCAGATTTAGGTAATGCGCGTGTAGCGACCATTGGCTCTTCAGCGACAGCGCGCTGGTTAGAAGATAAGAATATCGGCTTTGAATCTGTAACCGATCTCAACACAGCCCTAGAGAAACTCGACAATGGTGAGCTCGATGCTGTGGTTTATGATGAACCTATCATTCGCTACCTGATTCGTACACAGTCATATAATAACGTCCGTGTATTACCCGAACGCGTGATTTCGCAAGACTATGGCTTTGTACTACCACAAGGCAGCCCGCTCCGCGAGTCTATCAACCGCGAGCTTTTAGCTATCATCCAAACTGAAGCATGGCGCCAAGAACGCAGCCGCTACCTCGGCCAATAATTTTTCTGGAGTTCAATTGATGTTGTTTAAATGGTTTGAAAATCGTATCAACCCGTTTCCCGAGGAAGAGCCAACGCAACCGCCGAAAGGCTTTTTTGCGTTTTGTTGGCACTTTACTAAAGGCTCAACGCCCTATTTACTGATGACTGCGCTCTTTATGGCTGGAATAGCCATCGCAGAAGTTTGGCTTTTCGGTTTTTTAGGGCAAATTGTCGATTGGCTGTCGCAGCAAGATCGCGAAACAATTTTTCAAGATCAGTTCATACCTTTAGTGTGGATGAGCGCACTCGTCCTTATCGGACTACCCTTGTTGGTTTGGGTGCACTCCATGCTGACTCACCAAACACTGCTCGGTAACTTTCCTATGCGCATTCGTTGGCAGGGACATCGTTATTTAATGAAGCAGTCGATGAGCTATTATCAGGATGAGTTTGCTGGTCGGGTCGCAACCAAGCTGATGCAAACCTCGTTAGCTGTCAGACAATGTATCATGTCGTTTATTGAGATCATTAACTACGTAGTGGTCTATTTTATTGGCATGTTCTTTATTATTGGTTCCGCCGATTGGCGTCTCATGTTACCACTCGCAATTTGGCTCGTACTTTATGGGATCTTGTTGCGCTATTATGTTCCAAAACTGGGACAGGTTTCCGCTTTACAAGCAGATGCACGCTCGGTGATGACGGGACGTATTGTCGATTCCTACACCAATATCCAAACCGTCAAACTGTTCTCCCATGCACAACGTGAAGCACGGTTTGCTAAAGAGGGGATGAGCGAGTTTTTAACCACCGTCCATGCGCAAATGCGCCTCGTCACGCAACTCTACGGCTTTCTATATTTTATCAACTGTGGACTATTATTCGGCTCTGCTGCGACCGCCATCGTCCTGTGGAGAGGCGACTGGGTCACCTTGGGTGCCGTGGCGGTTGTCATTGGTTTAGTACTGCGCTTGTTCGGTATGTCACAAATGGTCATGTGGCAACTATCAACGCTGTTCGAGAGCATCGGCACCGTACAAGATGGTATTGGCTCACTCGCCGTTCCCCAGCGTATTGTTGATAAACCCGATGCCAAACCGTTAAACGTACCGCACGGTAACATTCGGTTTAACCATGTCAGCTTTCACTATGGAAAAGGCTCCGGTGTAATGGAAGATTTCAATCTAGACATTAAACCGGGTGAAAAAATTGGCGTTGTCGGTCGCTCGGGGGCGGGCAAGTCGACGTTGGTTAACTTATTACTGCGTTTTTACGATGTAGAAAAAGGTGCCATTACGATTGATGGTCAAGATATTAGCCAAGTACAGCAAGACACGCTGCGCGCTAATATTGGTATGGTCACGCAAGATACATCTCTACTGCATCGCTCCGTGCGCGACAATATCCTCTATGGCCGCCCCGACGCCACCGAAGAAGAGCTGTTACTCGCGGTAAAACGCGCGCATTGCAATGAGTTCATCGACCAACTCGAGGACTCAAAAGGACGACGGGGACTCGAGGCGCATGTTGGTGAACGCGGCGTTAAGCTCTCGGGTGGACAGCGTCAACGTATTGCCATAGCGCGGGTAATGCTCAAAGACGCGCCGTTACTTATTTTAGATGAAGCAACATCAGCGCTCGACTCTGAGGTTGAAAATGCTATTCAAGATAACTTGTATCAACTGATGCAAGGTAAAACCGTCATTGCTATCGCGCATCGTTTATCCACTATCGCTGCGATGGATAAACTGATCGTAATGGATAAAGGTCAGATTATTGAGCAAGGTAGTCACGAGCAGCTACTTGAGCAAGATGGCCTCTACGCTAAACTCTGGCGTCACCAGTCAGGTGGCTTTCTACCTGAGACACTTGATGAAGAGGCCACTCAATATTAAAAGCGCTCTCAATGGGTTGCGGTTTTGCAAAGCGGAAGCCTTGCATGACACCGCAGCCCATCTGAGTTATTAACTGTTCTTCTTCTACGGTCTCTACACCTTCAGCAACCACTTCCATATTAAGCTCTTTAGCAAGCTGCATAGAAGAGCGAATAACCGCTTGCGCAGAGTTATCTTTGACGGCGTCCTGAACAAAGGAACGATCAAGCTTAAGCTCTTCAAACGGTGTGTGCTTCAACCGATAAAGCGATGAGTACCCTGTTCCAAAATCATCAATGGAGAGACGGAAACCCGCTAGATGTAAACGTGCTAAAACCTCTAAAACATTAATTCGATCATGAGCTAAGCGAGACTCTGTTACTTCAATCACGATACGAGACGGAGAGACATTATATTCACGCAGCAGGTCGATCAGCATGTCCGGCAGGTGACGATCGCTAAGGCTCTCGATACTGAAGTTGACCGAAACGCTGACCTGCTCATCAAAGGCGTGAAACTGTTTAAAGTCGCTCAAGACAGTCTTTAAAAAGGTCAAACTCAGCTCACTGATAATACCAAACCGCTCAGCAACAGGAATAAACGTAGCTGGCGATAAAACCTGATCAGTTTTTTTATCGCGCCAGCGCGCCAAAGATTCAAAGCCAACCACCCGATTATCCTTCACATCAACCTTAGGTTGATAATAAGGGACCAACGCACCACTTCGAATGCCTTTGATAATCTGATTTGCTGATAACGAATATATAGAGTGAGGCTGTGGTGCAGGTTCATTAATCGGTCGCGCCATCAGCATGCGGACCACCTGATTGGGCGTAACGGGCTTGGTTAATCCCCCTAGAACTGAGTAGCCAAGTGAGCGAGCCAATTGCTGAACAACATCTAGCACTCGACTATCGTTGCCGCTGATAAATCCAATATCGCCTTCATAATGGGTTTCTGTTAAAAACCGTACAAATTGAAGACCATCCATATCCGACAAACGGAGGTCACATAAAATTAGGTCCGGGTGTTTACTGTGTTCAACTTCATGCAACACCTCAAACCCGCTTTCAAATCGCGTGACCGATGTAATACCTTGTTTAACTAAAATGCTCGAAAGGTGTTCCGCGGTAACCGCATCGTCCTCAAGAATTAATACATGCTGGTAGTTTGAGTTCATAATTGAGGTTCCGCAGCTTTATCGATGTGCGCCCTGCTAACTAATTGAGTCTTTAGTTTTACATTAATCACTCAAAAACGGATTAAACCCTTAAAAAATTAGTTCACTTTTGCGGTTTCAACTTTGGCAAACTCTATCTTCAAGTCGAGCAAACGTTGTTTACCACGAAGACTCAAGTCAGTGATGAACTTAAATTGCTGTCGCGGATCAACAGGGTATGCTTTCAAGCGATATCGTGTGCCCCACGGCTCATCGTTTACAGTAACCACAACAGGCTTGTGAATTTGTAGGTAGGGACTTGTCAATGCTATTTGCTCCAATGCCTCTTTTACCACCAAACCATCAGATTCTGGCGTCAAAAAAAACTCTGCCACACACATCAACGATGGACCGCCGTTATTGGCATTGAGCACCGCATGTTGCCAAATTTTCTCATGTGGCATCGCAACGACCGTATCATCGGGCGTGACCAACTCGACGGTACGCAATCCTATGTGGGTCACCTCACCATAAACGCCGTCAATGGTCACCCAGTCACCGGGGCGATAAGGCATTTCGTGAATCGCAACGACTCCCGCTATCAAGCTCGACACATAATCTTTAATCGCAAAGCCAATAGCTAACCCAAGCGCTCCCAAGGCTGCGACCATATTTTTTAGCGTCGGCTCTATAAAAATTGGCACAAGCATAACTAACGCGACGATTACGACAACTAAGCGAATCAAAGGAATCAGCGCCAACGTGTACAAGCGTTGTTTACTATGAAGTAAGTTGGCTAGACGAGGCAGTAATCGCTGACTCAAAAATACAATAAGCCACGCGATTAGGATGATCGCAACAACTTGCAGAGCTGCGTTTGAATCAACCGTCTTAAACAAGTCGGAAATTTTTTGTGTGTCCATAAAATCCTACCCCTAACACGATGTCCAATTAAAGTCGCGTTGCGCTAAAAACTGCTTAGCGGCTGGGTAACCGAGTTCAGTGACCGACCACTGATCATCCTGATACCTCACAATTCCGTGACTACGCAATAAGTTTAGACTGTGCTCAATAAGGTTGGGCGCAATACTGTTAAGCACTTCTCCTAATAAAAACGTGCTAAGCCCACCGTGTAAAAGTAGTGCATAAATGACAAACGTTGATGTTTCACCATGAGCGGTTGGCACCTGAGGCATTTCAAGTACAATTTCAGTTTGTTCAGCCGCGACAGCAAAAGCGTTACGATAAGCCGCCGCAATGCCCGGGTGACCCTCACTCACCGCAACCAGACGTTTAGCATGCGCTCGACTCACAGCGATGCGACTGGTCACCATAGACTCAGTATCGAAAGGTCGTAACGTTAACGCCTGGCGATTGATCCCGCCATGAGTCTTCTCTAAGTAGTAATATAACCAGCTGCCACAAATGACAAGCCCCGGTGATTGAGGCGTCTGAAGCGTTTTTCTCAAAAAGTTTTGCAACCAACGTATACCAAGAGGATGCCGAACAAAACCGTGCGATAAATCGTCCACCACCCAGGGTTCAGACGGTATATTTAACTCATCAACCGAACTTGAAGTCAGTAATGAGTCACGCTGAGGCATTGATACGGGTTGCCAGCCGTTTTGATTAGCCCATTTTCGTATCACACTCCAAGCTGGAGATGCCGGTGCGAGTACTAGCCAAGTAACACGTGGATCATCTTGATTCTGCTGGTCCAATAGCGTGTTTAGCGAATCCAGTAAAGGTTGCTCATCAAACTTAAATTCGACGCCTTTCGGTTCCTCCTCTGCCGAGTTTGCGGTGGATACTTCGACGCGGCTCGGCCTGAGTGTTTGCAGCATCTTCTGCCACCAACGCTTTGCCAACATCGTTGTCGGCACACTGGGCGTTTCGTATTCGTTGAGTTCAATCCATCGCCAAAGGTTTTTGTCCACAGCTGTACTCGTTAGTTCATCTTAGTTTCATTTAAAAGGGTTGGTTGCCAAGATGCAATTTTTTTCTTTCTCTACTTGAATTAGCTTACGCCTGTCCCTATTTAGAAATTAAGGGTGAGGTCTCAAAGAGAGTCACCCTCAGCAAAGGCGACAACGATTTGTGCCTTTTTATTGAAAATTAAAATGTTATTGCTTCTAAGGAGAATGACTATGGCTACTATAGATTTAAGTCCTCTGTATCGCAGCAGCGTAGGTTTTGATCGTATGGCATCACTACTCGACGCAGCACTTCGTTCTGACACCAGTGCGAGCGGTTACCCTCCATACAACATTGAGCGTGTGGCAGATAATCAATATGCGATCACTATCGCAGTCGCGGGCTTCGAAGATGACGATTTAGAAATCGAAGTCGAGAACGGTGTACTACGCGTTACTGGCAAGAAAGCAGAAGAAAACGAACAACGTGAGTATCTGCATCGAGGTATCGCAAACCGAGCATTCGAGCGTAAATTCAGCCTTGCAGAACACGTCGAAGTAACGGGTGCAGCACTTAAGAATGGGTTGTTAACTATTGGGTTAGTAAAACGCATTCCTGAAGCGATGAAACCTAAGCGTATCGATATTGGTAGTTCGCCAAAAGAACTACTCGAGAATCGAGTTAAAAGCGAAAGCTAGTCTATTTTGTTTTCCCTGGGCAAAATAGTACAAGTTGAACAGAGGGCAGCATAAAGCTGCCCTTTTTCTTTGCATCATTACCAGCACGTCGGCTTACCACAGGCAAAGCCTTGTAAGTAGTCAACCTGGGCTTTCGTTAACAACGCTCGCGTTTCATCATTTTCTACTCCGACTGCGGTCACTTCAATATTATTAATTTGCGCTAAACGAATGCAGCTGTTTACCAACTCAGCATCAGTCGGGTCTAGCAACATATTTTGAACCCAAAATCGATTCACTTTTATCTGAGTCAGAGGTAAATACTTGAGCAAACGAAAGCTATTGAAGCCAGTACCAAACTGATCGATAGCCGTACCAAAACCTAAGTGATTTAACTCCTTGAATAGGCGATACGTCTCCTCAAATCGATCGTTTGCGATAGGTTCCGCAACTTCAAACATCAACTGTTTGGGTTGAATATTCGAGTGCGCTACCATCGACTCAATGAAGTTTATAAAGTCTGCATCCTCTAAGCTCTGCTGTGATAAATTCACATGACAACGCCAAGTACGTGTTGCTTCAAAGGGTTGTTCTTCGAAACGTTCTATAAGCTCGCGAAACAGCCAACGATCCGCCTTTCCCATAATCCCCGCTTGTACCGCGGCGTTTAGAAACTGCTGCGGAGCAATTGCTTCATCGGGCTCTAGTGCATCGTCATTGGGTAATCGCAACAAGATTTCATAACAGTGTTTATCCTGCTCGAGTGATGCGCTTAATATGGGCTGCCGAAATACTTGCCAGTCTTGGTTGACTAAGGCACTACGAAGCCGATCCTCCCAACGCCGCTCTTCGCTTGTTTGCAGCCGGCGATGATCGTCCGCTGTAGCACTGTACACTTTAAAGTCACCCAACTGCTGAGCAATTTTTTCTGCATCGTGCGCCTGTCGAATGAGCCGTTCTGCTATACGCAAATGCGCATCTTTAGCAACGGCCATGCCTGCGTTTGCCGTAAACTGGAAAACGCGACCCTCGGTGCTATACCTAAACTCCCGTACAATTTGCACAAGCTGATAGCAAAGCGCGAAGACCGCTTGCTCATCATCCGGTCCGAGAATAGCAATACCATTCACTGGGTAACGCGCAAGCCGCATTGTTTGCGGAGTTTTCTTCTTCATTTGCAGAATAAGTTGTAATAATGCCTGATCTCGATGTTGTCCTCCAACCTGATCACAGAGCACGTCGAAGCCTTTAATATCGATCAACATCACCGTACATGGCTTTTGCTTGTCGAGCTTCGCCTGGAAAATTCGCTTAAACTCTTCAAAGTTAAGCAAGCCTGTTAACGAGTCATGTTTGGCCAAATAGTTGAGTTGCATTTCTGCATCGATTTGTTTGGATACATCCATCACGTGGCCCAAACCATCTGGATAGATGGATACCGAAAACCAACGCCGTTGACCACTAATTAACGTGATATTCACCAACTGTTGCCAGTGCTCACTGCGACCTGGCTCGCGCCAGCTTAAAGCAGCTTCACCGAAAAGCTCTTCAGCACTGGGCCAATGTTGCACCAACATGCTTTTATTTGAACATCCCAGCATAGAAAGAAAAGGCTTGTTGGCACGGATCCACTGCATCTTTCTATCCAGCTCAAACCAACCCTCTGAGCTACGCTGCTGAAACAGTCGCATACGTCTGCGAATAGTTAGATTCGCCGCTTTTAAACGATGAACTTTGTGGGCAAGTTGCTCGGATATACGCTCGAAGTTGGCAATCAATAACGCCAAGAGTGTTGCTGTCATCGCACAATATACGACAATGGTATTCTGACCAACCCAGGTTGAAGACATTCGCGGCCATGTTATCAGTAAGCTGAGAACGGTTAGCACAGTGAGTAGGGAGGCTTCCCAAAAGATGCGGTTGCGCGCGCGGCTCGATGTAATAAAGAACATCGCTAATAGGGCGGTAAGCATCAACGCTGAATTTTGCGCCGCCAGCCACCAAGCGCTCCTTAGCATAGGAGCCCATGGCTGCAATACCGCACTAACGATGAACACTAAGGTAATCAACTTTAAGCCGCGTACAATTTGCGATTGACGCGCTAGCCGACTAAATAACTCAACACATGCCCACCCCAGAACAACCAATAACCATTGTTGCGAATAGGGCATTAATAGTTGTGCAATACTGGGCTTTAACGGCGAGAAATAGGTGATCCAAAGACCACTGTGCAATAACACGACGAGTATGAGAGTGACGCAAACACACGCAATACTCAGCTGAAGACGTCTCCGATTGCCTCGAGTCATACTAAATGCTGCAACAGCGATCAATACCATCAATCCCACATTAATACCCAATGCAGTTTGTTTTTGTTGCAGATGGAGCTGTAATGAGCCGGGATTCCAAAGCTGTATTGGATTGACATATTCGGGAGGGGTTTCGACAGAGACGAGCAAACGTACTGTAGTGCGAGCCGGCACTTCTATGGGTAACATCATTTGTTGTGCAAGGTACGGACGCTGAATCAGGCCATCTTTAAAGCGAACATCAGCCGAATCAATGACTTCTTCATTCCGATTTATCACAAATACTTGTGCGTATTTGACGTAAGAACCGCCAAGATCAACGACAAAAGCCTGATTGATAGCACTGCGATTGTAGAGCGTTGCCAACCCCCATACCGTTGTGTCGTTGTTTGCTTGCGCGCTTTGTTTTAGCGCTTCGAAAGACTGCCAGTATCGGGCACGATTAATATCGAGCTGCTGTAGAGACGTATTCGCTGGCAACACGCGAAATGTCATGTGCTGCGAAAGAAGCAGACGGTCGGTTTGCGCCGAAACAGTAACGATATCGCTCGCTGAAGCATGGCTACCTATTAACATCAGAGCCCATATCACCAATAAAAAGCCGCTCTGCCTAGCGAATTTCATGATATTACAATTTCCTGACTTGTGCTTCGATCCATTGCTCTGTTCCCTCAAGTGGCACTAACCACGCAGCATCGCACAATGACGAGTAATGCAATAACCAATGTTTGCCATCTATCGCAAGACGCCAGCTCCATAAGTCTGCACTGCATTCTCGTTCCTTAATCGTTGCATTTATACGTTGAGTTACCAAGGTTAACCACGCATTAATTTCCTGGTCGGTATCATCTTTCGGA
Source organism: uncultured Idiomarina sp. (assembly GCF_964010655.1). Lineage (NCBI taxonomy): Bacteria > Pseudomonadati > Pseudomonadota > Gammaproteobacteria > Alteromonadales > Idiomarinaceae > Idiomarina > uncultured Idiomarina sp. The sequence continues at coordinate 16,077 of NZ_CAXGLS010000028.1, read as the reverse complement.
AGCCTCGGTAGTGTGACGGTCTCATCCATCCAATACATCCTTCTCCGAACTGAGTGTAAGAAATGACTCTATCTCATCAATGAACGCCTCGCCATAACGCTCCAATTTGACCTGACCAACACCACTAATCACCAACATTTCTGGAGCTGAAGTTGGATATTTCTGACACATTTCTACCAAACTATTATCATTAAATACAACAAACGGCGGAACGCCCTCCCGATCGGCGATGTCTTTACGCAATTTCCTTAAACGTCTAAACAGCACTTTATTGTAGTCACCTCGGTCAGTGATTTTGCTTTGACCCGACGTCAAATTAAGACGAGGCTTAGCCAGTTCAAGCGTATTTTCGCCGCGCAGTATGGGACGCGCTTCTGCTGTTAACTGCAGGGCTGCATGTCGGCGGATATCTTGTACCAAAAAGCCACGGTGAATCAACTGACGGAGTATCGAATACCAGTATTCATGTGTCTGATCACGACCCAACCCATAAGTACTGAGCTCGTGGTGTTGGTGTTCAAGTACCTTTTGATTTTTTGAGCCGCGCAACACTTCGACTACATGAGAAATACCAAACTGCTGACCAACCCGATAAACGCAACTTAATGCTTTTTGTGCATCTTCAAGCGCGTCAAAACGCGTTGGCGGATCGAGACACAAGTCACAGTTACCACATTCTTTTTCAGAAAACTCATTAAAATAATTGAGCAGTACTAAACGCCGACAAGTTTGGGCTTCTGCCATCGCTTGCATTGCAGAAAACTTTTGACGTTCTACGATCCCCCGATGCTCATTATCATGCTCATCTAGAATGCGCCGTATCCATTGCGCATCACTTGGGTCGTATAATAATAGTGCTTCCGCTGGCAAACCATCACGGCCAGCTCGGCCGGTTTCCTGATAATAGGACTCAATGCTACGCGGAATATCAAAGTGAATGACATAACGGATGTTGGGTTTGTTGATACCCATACCAAAGGCGACTGTCGCGACCACCACATCCAAGTCGTCGCGTAAAAACTGTCTTAATGTTGTCTCTTTCAGTTCACTCGCGAGACCTGCGTGATAAGGTGCTGCTCGAACGCCTGCATCTTGTAAGCTCTCGGCAATGTCTTCGGTCTTCTTGCGACTACCACAATAAATGATACCTGCTGCGCCTTTCTGCTTGCGTACGTAGTCTTTGACCTGCTTAAAAGGCTTATACTTATCTTGCACGACATAGCGAATATTCGGTCGGTCAAAGGAGCTACGGTGACAATAGGGTTGTCTTAGTCCTAACCGTTCGATGATATCTTGTTGCGTTGCCGCATCCGCCGTAGCAGTCAAAGCCATAAAAGGAACATTAGGTAATACGTGACGTAGCTGACCTAGTTGACCGTACTCGGGTCGAAAGTCATGCCCCCACTGACTGATACAATGCGCTTCGTCGATCGCAATAAACTGAGGTTGGTATGTTTGCAAACGCTCAATAAACGCAGCTTGCAACGCTCTCTCCGGACTTACGTAGAGTAAAGATACTTCGCCATTTTGTAAGCGTCTCAATACGTTCAAGGCTTGTTCAGAAGATAGACCCGAGTGCAACGCCTCAGCCGCAACACCCATTGCCTGTAATGCCTCGACCTGATCTTGCATCAATGACAACAACGGTGAAATAACGACCGTCAGCCCAGGTTGATGAATTGCGGGTAACTGATAGCAAAGTGACTTTCCACCGCCTGTTGGCATCAACACAAGTGTGTCTCGCCCTTCAAGCAGTTGCTGGATGACAGCTTCTTGACCCGCTCTAAATTGGGTATACCCAAAAACGTTGGCTAGCGTCTGCTGCAAGCTAGATGTTGTCGGCTGAGCTTCACTTAACGTCATAATAAAATCGGCTAGCTGTTATTGACTTAATGATTCGCATCACTCTATTGTAAGCGTCCTAGCCTCTTTGCACCATGATAAATAATGAATACCCAAGAAATTCTCACACGCGTATCTGCTTTTATGAACGAACAAGTACCTTTTCAAAAGTTACTTGGCTTTGAAATTACCGAGTTCACACCCGAGCGCGGCCAAGTGAAGTTTCGTTGGCAAGATCCACTCATGGGTAATGTTCCACAACGCATGTTACACGGCGGTGTAACCGCAACCGCCCTTGATACTGCCGGTGGATTGGTCGCTATCGCTGGCATGATTGAACGTTTACAGGAACCTTCAAAGCATTACCTGATGGAACGGTTGAGTCGGTGTGGCACAATTGATCTTCGCGTCGACTACCTGCGTCCCGGTCGGGGTAAAGAATTTATTGCAAATGCATCGATAATCCGTTCAGGCAACAAGGTTGCCGTGGCGCGAATGGAACTTCATAATGAAGACGGTACGCATATCGCCTTTGGTACAGGCACTTATCTCGTCGGGTAATCACTAGGTAACATCATGACCGAAGATGCTGTTCGAGCGCGTCAGGGCGTTTTCTTCGCGCTGGCCGCCTATTCATTTTGGGGTTTCGCACCCATCTATTTTAAATCAGTCCAACAAGTGCCGGCGTTCGAAATCCTGGCACATCGAATTATTTGGGCGTTTATATTAGTTTTTATCCTCATCGTAGGCTTAAAACGACTGAATCGTTTAAAGCCGATTATCCGTTCACCAAAAATGATGTTTCGTCTTACTGTCGCCACCTGTCTATTGGGGGGTAACTGGTTTCTATTTATATGGGCGGTTAATGCGAATCATATGTTAGATGCAAGTTTGGGTTACTACATTAACCCACTGCTCAATGTCGCCATTGGCATGGCTTTTTTCCAAGAGAAGATGAGACGGTTACAACTATTTGCTATTGGGTTAGCCATTGTTGGTGTGGGAATACAAGTCGTTACATTTGGCTCAGTGCCTTGGGTGGCGCTCGCTTTAGCGAGCAGCTTTGCGATCTATGGCGCGATAAGAAAGCGTTTGCCTGTCGATTCGATTTCGGGTCTATGGTTAGAGACGACATTGCTTGTGCCGGTCATGTTGGGATATTTACTGTTTTTCGCAGACTCACCCAGTGCTGATATGACAGCCAACTCATGGCAACTTAACGTGTTGCTGATGGCCGCAGGGTTAGTTACGACGATCCCGCTCCTTTGCTTTACGGCGGCGGCGCAACGCATTCGCTACGCAACACTCGGTTTTTTCCAATATATCGCACCGAGTCTGATGTTTATTCTTGCCGTGAACTTGTATGACGAACCGTTAGCAGAGAGTAAGCTCATTACTTTTGTGATTATTTGGAGTGCGTTGGCGCTATACACCTTTGACTCGGTGATACAGCGCCAGCGAAACCGCCGTCTGAAAAAGTCAGCGGTACAGGAGCCGATTAGTTAAGCGTTGCTTCCATCGTGATTTCTGCATTGAGAAGTTTGCTGATAGGACAGCCTTTCTTGGCTTCTTCAGCGAGCTTCTCGAACTCGTCCTGCTCAATACCTTCAATATCGGCTTGCACTGTTAAGTGAATCTTATCCACTTTGAAACCACCGTCAGCTTCAACTAAGCTCACTTCAGCTTTTGCATCAATCGAGTTAGGCTCATAACCGGCCTCGCCTAGCATCAGCGAAAAAGCCATCGCGTAACAGCCTGAATGAGCAGCGCCGATCAGCTCTTCAGGGTTAGTACCTTTGCCTGATTCAAAGCGGCTTTTGAACGAATACTGTGTTTCATCCAAGATGCCACTTTGAGTTGATACAACACCTGAACCTTCTTTGATACTTCCTTTCCAAACTGCGTTTGCACTGCGTTTCATAATAACTTCCTCATTAATGAGAGTGTATTATGGCTTACGCGCATAACGCGAATGTCGATCAACTAACTGATAGATGGTTCAAGTTTGGCATAAGCAACCACAAGCCACTTAGTCCCTACTTGATCGAAATTTATTTGGATACGGCTTTGCGGACCTGTGCCTTCATAATTGAGCACGGTTCCATCACCGAACTTCGCATGACGCACGCGCTGTCCCAACGAAAATCCAGTTTGCTCAAAGGCCTCATGACTTGCACCGGTATTGAAGCGTCCATAACTTGTCGGCTTTTGTACCTGAGTTTGCAAGCGCACTTCATGCAGAGCATCTGCTGGCATCTCGCTAATAAAGCGACTCACTTTGTGGAAAAAGTCTTGTCCATAAATACGCCGCTGTTCGGCGTATGTGATAACTAACTTTTGCATCGCTCGTGTCATACCGACATAGCACAACCGACGCTCTTCTTCTAAGCGTCCTGGTTCGTCCATCGACTGCTGCGAAGGAAATACGCCTTCCTCAACGCCAGTCATAAAGACCATCGGAAATTCGAGCCCTTTCGCACTGTGTAGCGTCATCAGCTGAACCGCATCTTGGTATTCATCGGCTTGCTCTTCACCGGCTTCCAACGCCGCGTGCGCTAAAAAGGCATTAAGCGGTGTAAGATCTTCTTCAGTGTCGTCTTGAGTAAAGTTTTCGCAGGCACTGACTAACTCTTTCAAGTTCTCAACTCGTGTTTCCGCTTTCTCACCTTTTTCGGCCTCGTACATCGCCAGCAAACCAGAGCGTGATATCACTTCATTGCTTAAACGACCCAGAGTGAAGTCTTCCGTTTCATCGTCAGTGGTATTGATAAGTTCGATAAAGCTCGCCACTGCATTGCGCGCTCGACCCGCTAGTTGCTTTTCATCTACAAGCTGGGTCGCCGCCTGCCAGAGAGATTTCTTCTGTTCTCGAGCCGTCTGCCGGATGATGTCTAAGGTACGATTGCCAATACCGCGCGTCGGTGTATTAATGACACGCTCAATCGCCGCATCATCATCACGATTACTAACTAAACGTAAATAAGCGAGTGCATCTTTGATTTCTTGCCGTTCGAAGAATCGCAAGCCACCATAAATTCGGTAGGGAAGACGCGCATGCAGTAGCGCTTCTTCAAGTACGCGTGACTGCGCATTGCTGCGATACAACAGCGCTACGTCCTGTAAGGCACCACCTTGATCGCGCCACTCCTCAATACGACCCACGATATAGCGTGCCTCGTCCATTTCATTAAACGCAGCATAGAGGCTAATAGGCTCGCCCTCATTGCCTTCTGTCCAAAGATCTTTGCCAAGTCGGTCTGAATTATTTGCGATCACTGAGTTCGCGGCACGCAATATATTTCCGGTCGAACGATAATTTTGCTCAAGACGAATAGTCATAGCTGCAGGGTAATCGTCTAAAAACTGCTGGATATTCTCAACCCGAGCACCGCGCCAACCATAAATTGACTGGTCATCATCGCCGACAATGGTGACGATATTATCTTGCCCAGAAAGCAAACGAATCCAAGCATACTGAATCGAGTTAGTATCCTGAAACTCGTCTACGAGGATATGGCGGAAGCGTTTTTGGTAATGTTCCCGCACGGTTTTGTTATCACGCAGTAGCTCATGCGCACGCAAAAGCAGCTCGGCAAAATCAACTAGACCGGCACGGTCACAACTCTCTTGGTATGCCTCGTAAATCTGTTTTAAGGTTTGTTCGGTGGGATCAAAGGTTTCAATATGCTGTGCCCTTAAACCTTCGTCTTTTTTACCATTGATATACCATTGCGCTTGTTTTGCTGGCCAGCGCTTTTCATCCAAATTCATTGACTTAATTAAGCGCTTAACCAAACGTTGTTGATCGTCACTATCCAATATTTGGAAGTTTTGCGGTAAGCCTACATCCATATAGTGCGCTCGCAACAGACGATGGGCGAGACCATGGAACGTACCTATCCACATATTTCTGACCGATGAACCGAGGAGTTGCTCAACACGACCTCGCATTTCCGAGGCAGCCTTGTTAGTAAAGGTCACGGCTAAAATACTGTAAGGAGAATAACGACGTTCTTGAATCAGCCAAGCAATTCGGTGCACTAATACCCGAGTTTTACCACTACCGGCGCCAGCCAATACCAGCATAGGCCGATCATCAGCGCTTACCGCCGTGGCTTGCTTCTCATTTAAACCGGAAATTAACGGGTGCGTGCTCATGCATGACTCCTTGGCTAACTGAATGAGGCTCAGTGTAATGATCCAATACTGTATAAGCAACCAGTTATCTTAAAGGAGTAATGCGCTAAGTTCCTGTAAGTCATCAATGGTCACCGTTGGCAATACGCGCAACTGGTGTGAGCGTCCTAAGCCACTGGTTAACCAAACACTTTGCATTCCAGCACGTTGAGCACCGAAAACATCCGACTGCGGCGAGTCACCAACGTGCAAAATAGCCTCGGGTGCGCAATTCATTGCCTGCTTTACGTACTCGAACATGTCAGTATTGGGTTTGCCACGTAAATCATGGGTCGGTTGTAAGGCAAGTTTAAAGTAGTGCCCAATTCCGACGCGCTTAACATCGGCATTGCCATTACTTACAGCCACTAAGCTATACCGAGATGCTAATTGGTCGAGCAAGTCATGTACTTCTTCGCTGACACTAAAGTCGCTTCGAAAAGCAAGGAACGCATCCATAATCTCATCGGTTACCGTGTCCGCATCATCGATCTCAAGTTCACGAAAGCCTTGTAGCAAAGTGGCACGACGCAGCGCAGTCATATTGTCTGCTAGGGCATCATCGCGTCGCATTAAGTCCAACCGGCGCTGCCGCCAGTGCTCAATATCCCACTCTCGCGTCTCAGGCACACGTTCAGTGATGAGCGAATGGGTGCGCTCCTCAGTACGTTTAATAATCGGAACGTTGTCGTATAAAGTATCGTCTAAATCAAAACTAATGACTTTAGGCGGATGAAAGCGTCGATGGAAACGTATCATGAGGACTTCTTACCTTTAGTTGCACGAGGATGAGCCGAATCGTAAACTTCTGCCAATCGTTTAAAGTCCAAGTGAGTATAGACTTGCGTAGTCGACAGGTTCGCGTGCCCGAGTAACTCTTGTACGGCTCTTAGGTCGCCACTGGATTCCAACATGTGTGAAGCAAAAGAGTGGCGCAATTTGTGTGGATGTAAATTACCCACCACGCCTTGCTGTTTTCCCCAAAAATTGAGCCGTTGCTGCACGGTTCGCTGACTAATACGTTGGTTACGCTGACTAATAAATAGCGCGACCTCGGGACGCATAGCCAACCAATTGGCCCGTACTTTCAGCCAACGCTGTATCGCTTTTATAGCGATCTTACCCACAGGGACAATTCGTGTTTTGCTTCCTTTACCAACAACGCGCAGCTGTCCATAGCGAAGGTCGATACTATCCATATCTAAGCTCACTAACTCAGCTAAACGTAAGCCGCTCGAGTAAAGCAATTCCATCATCGCGGAATCTCGGATCGCTAATTCATCATCGAGGGGAAGTTCCAATAAATGTGAAATACTATCGACATCAAGGTTTTTAGGTAGCCTTTTAGGGATCTTAGGTGCCTTTAGGCCACTGAGGGGATCATCATTTAAATGTTGATAGTCAAGCATGTACTGCACAAAGGTTCGCCATGCAGATAGTTTAAGCGCAATTGAACGTTCGCCGAGACCATCTCGGCGCCACCCCACAAGTAGTCGTTCAAAAATCGAGCGAGTCAATTGATGGGCATGCTCGACACCTTGTCGGTCGAGCTGCTCAATATCGATCCCCGTCAGGCGTTGATAGTTTTTAATCGTCAGCTGAGCTAACCCACGCTCGCCTTCAAGTTGTTGCAACCAACGATGCTGAATCTCATGCAGCTTCATGATCAACGAGCAAGCGAGGCAATAAGGCGCTTAACAAGGCTTGTAATTGATTAATTAACAAAGGATCCATTGCTGGCTCAAAGTGGTCCGCTTGGCTACTGCCGACCGCAAACATGCCGACTTCACCTTGATCACCGAGTGACATCAGCGCGACTGAATGAACCGCTTCATCTTGAAATAACAGCTTGCGTTCTTGTTCAGTTAAGCGTCCAAGATAGATAGGACTCTCCTCAAAGCGCTTACTCAATAACTGACGGTGAGTATCTGCCGCAAAAACTAATTGATCGCTGACTTCGATGGGGCTATCGAATACTTTCAATGTTAGGGCCGATAAACCTAAATCATCTTCAAATGTGTCACTTAAAGCATCGAGCGCCTGCTGTAGAGTCCGGCAATTTAGTAATTGAACATACAATTTACTATAGGCTTTAAAAATGGCCTCGTTACGCCTTGCATTAATCATTAATTCGGTTATTTCTTCTTCCAACTGATTAACGCGCTCACGTAGCTTCTGTTGTTGACGTTCGACTAACGATACCGAGCCTTTACGTTCGTGAGAAACTGACAGACGACTGAGTAAATCATCATGTCGTTCGAAAAAGTCGGGATTTTGTTCCAAATAGGCTCGAATAAGGGTGTCATCAATGACAGGTGTATCAAGCGCTTGTTTGTTATCGTTCATATCACCATTTGTCCATCAAAAATAAGTGTTGCAGGTCCTGTCATTTTTACCGACTGACCCGCCTGCCAACGAATAGTCAACTCGCCACCGGGCAGCGTAACTTTAACTTGGCGCTCCAGTTTGTCTTGCTGCATTCCAATGACCGCGGCGGCACAAGCTCCGCTACCACAAGCTTGAGTCTCACCGACACCACGTTCAAACACACGTAATTTTATCTGCTGACGCGAGACAATCTGCATAAAGCCCACATTGACGCTTTCAGGGAAGCGCTCATGCTGAGCAATTTTTTCACCTAATGACGCGACCGGAGCGGTATTTACATCGTCCGTTTCGATAACGCAGTGTGGATTTCCAAGCCCCATTACACCACACAACACGGTCTCATCGGCGACTCTCAATACATAGGTATGCTCGGGTTTCTGAGCTTTAAAAGGGACACTGGCTGGCTCAAACATGGGCTCACCCATTTCGACCGTTACTTGGCCATCCTTTTCTATGTGCAAAACCATCGTGCCGGCTTTGGTACTCACTTTTAGGTGATTTTTATTTGATAAACCTTTCGCTTTAACAAATTTAGCAAAGCATCGCGCCCCATTACCGCATTGTGCGACCTCGCTTCCATCAGCGTTAAAAATGCGATAGTGAAAATCGAGATCAGGGTCATATGGCGGCTCGACCAATAGCAGTTGATCGAACCCGATACCACGGTGCCTGTCTGCCCACTGCTTAATTTGCTCAGGATTCACATAAAAGTTCTGTGTGACATTATCGATGACAACAAAGTCATTACCTAATCCGTGCATTTTTGAGAACTGCAGTAACATCATTCTACTCCTCAGCGATAAGCCGCTCACCGCGGATCAGATCATCGAATGTTTCACGCTCACGTATTAACCATGCTCGGTCGTTTTCAACCAAGACTTCAGCAGGTCGTACACGCGTATTGTAATTTGACGCCATAGTAAACCCATAAGCCCCCGCGTGCTTTATAGCAATAAGGTCATCGGCGTTTACATTGAGATGGCGCGCATGGCCCAAAAAGCAACCTGTTTCACAAACAGGGCCCACAACATCTACGATGCCATCCGCAACCCCGGTCAACTCACGTACAGGCACAATATCGTGCCATGCTTGATAAAGCGAAGGACGCATCAGGTCGTTCATTCCCGCATCGACTAACACAAACTGTTTGTCATCTGAGCGCTTTATGTATTCAACTTTACTAATCAACACGCCAGCGTCCCCAACGATTGCACGTCCTGGTTCCAACATTAACGTGAGCTTAGGGTAGTCGTGAGCTAGATCAATAACACCTTGAAGATAATTTTCTAAATCGAGGGTTGCGTGGCCTTCATAATCGACACCGAAACCTCCTCCTAAATCAAGGTGTGAAAGTTCAATTGCCTCTTCTTGCAGTCTTTCTAAGAGCTTAAACATACGCTTTGCTGCATCTAAAAAAGGCGCATCAGACATAATTTGTGAACCAATATGGCAGTCTGCACCTAACAGCTCGATATGGTTAAGCGTATGAGCTCTACGAAAAACTGCCATAGCATCATTTATGGCTATCCCAAACTTATTAGCTTTTAAACCTGTCGAGATATAAGGGTGTGTTTTAGCGTCAACATCGGGATTGACGCGCAGAGACACGGGAGCACGTGTTTTTAGCGCCCGAGCAACTTGCTCAATCCGCTCTAGCTCTGCTGCAGACTCAACGTTAAAACATGCAATGCCTTTTTCGAGTGCGAAACGAATCTCTACTTCTGACTTGGCGACGCCCGAAAATACCACCTGATTAGCGGATCCACCGGCTGCTAACACACGCTTGAGCTCGCCTCCTGAAACAATATCAAACCATGCACCGTGTTGAGCAAGTAGTTGCAATATAGCCAAGTTGCTGTTCGCCTTAACCGCGTAGCACAACTTATGCTGACTCGGCCAAAACGCACGAAACTTTTGCCAATTCGCTAAAATTTGGCTTTTTGAGTAAACATAAAGTGGCGTACCAAATTGCTCAGCTAACGCTGAAAGGTTGTTAGACTCTATATGAAGCTGTCCCGCTTTATAACTTAACTGACTCATCGGCGTTACTTGGTTGTTGTGGTTGTGGTTGCTGTTGGTTTTTTTCAGGCATTGGCGCTGGTTGCAGAGGTCCTTTTTGACCACAAGCGGCTAGGGCGCATACACTGGAGAAAACGATACACAGTTGAATCAATGGCTTGGTTACATTTCGCTTAAACATCGCTAAACTATATCTTTATATTGAATATGCTCGTGGCGCCTATCATCGCACCACCAAAGCGAAATGTCATTAAGTAGTAAGGGGTAGACATGTCAAAGACGGTAAGAATTGCTACGCGCAAAAGTAAACTCGCCATGTGGCAGGCGGAACATATACAAGCTCGTTTAGCGTCGCTCTATCCAGAGCTCACAATTGAGCTTGTACCCATGTCGACGCGCGGCGATATTATCCTTGATACACCTTTAGCTAAAATCGGCGGTAAGGGCTTATTCGTAAAGGAACTTGAAGCAGCGATGTTAGAAGGCAGAGCCGACCTCGCGGTACATTCTATGAAAGATCTTCCGGTTGAGTTCCCTCCTGGACTAGAGCTGCACACTATCTGCGAGAGCGAAGACCCTCGCGATGCCTTTGTCTCTAACCACTACCAATCATTGAATGAATTGCCAGAAGGCGCTGTTGTTGGAACCTGCAGTCTGCGCCGTCGTTGCCAGATTAAAGAGCGTTTTCCACATTTAATAATCAACGATCTACGCGGCAATGTTCAAACGCGCTTACGCAAACTGGATGAAGGTCAGTTTGATGCGATTATTCTAGCTGCTTCAGGTCTTATACGATTAGAGCTCGGTGAACGTATTACATCATTTATCCCCGTTGAAGATTCATTGCCAGCTAATGGCCAAGGCGTATTAGGTATTGAAGTACGTAGCGATGATGACGAGATAAAAGCGCTGCTCGAACCACTGCAGTGCTCTACGACACGTTATCGCGTATTAGCCGAGCGTGCGATGAATCGTCGACTTCAAGGCGGCTGCCAAGTACCTATTGGCGCGTTTGCAGTGGTGGATGGTGATCACCTCAGTTTACGAGGCTTGGTCGGCGATCCAGACGGTGTCGAGGTCATCCGAGAAGAAATCCAAGGTCCTGTCGAACAAGCCGAGGCGCTGGGTATCGAACTCGCGGAGAAGCTACTCGCACGGGGTGCAGGAGAAATTTTGAAGGCGGTGTATGACCAGCACGACTAAGGCGCTGATATTACAACCCGATGACTCTAGACAGCGTATTATCGGTGCGTTGTCGGAGTCAGCAATTCAATTCACACAACACAGTTTTATTGATATCGAGCCTATTAGCGTAAAGCCGCTTGTAAACCCGGACTACGATGGTGTGATTTGGATAAGCAAAAATGCTGTCAAGTTTGCGGCAGACGCCGGCTTTCGTTTTCTGCCCCAAACGTCAATGTTTGCAGTGGGACCAACAACGGCTCGACTGGCTGCCAATACGTTCGGCATTTCCGCATACTGTCCGACATATAAACATGATAGTGAGTCATTACTAGCTCTGCCAGAAATGGTTAATGTCGATAATCAAAAATGGCTTATTATCAAAGGTGAGAAGGGCCGAGATTTACTATTCGATACGTTGCGAGCACGAGGCGCTACTGTCAGTAGCATTGATGTATATCGACGAGTAAAACGGCCATTAAATGACGAAACGCAAGTGACGCAGTGGATGAATACAGTTAATCTAATTGTAGTGACAAGCGCAGAGCAGTTAGGCTATTTTTTATCCAGCCTGCCTCGAGAAGCTGGTGGATGGCTATCCCGTTGCGATTGGATTGTTCCGAGTGAACGCTTGAGAGACCTAATTCCCTTTGTTGCAGCAGACACTATCACCGTGACTGGCAGTGCAACTGAGAGCAAGATGATTGAGGCGATAATAAAACATGGATAACGATAAGAACGAAACCCCAGAAACGGCGGCCGATTTAGCAACAGAGTCTAATCAGGCCACTTCATCAGACCCACACAAGTCGCCTAAACGATCACGCTCGCGACTTAAAAGTGCTATTTATTGGCTGTTGCTTATTTCAGTAATAGGTCTGGCTGTTTGGATTTATTTAAAGCAGCCATACAAACAATTACCATTTTGGCCGGAATCTGAAACACAGACTCAAGTAAAAGAGCCCGTCATAGAATATGCGCGTCAGGCAACCGTCGCCCGCACTCAGAAGCAACTTGAACAGCTGCAGACCGAACTGCAACAGGCGAAGCGTCAGATTGAACAAAACTCAGACAACCGTGAACAAACTCAGCTCAATCGACGCCTGAACCAGATAGAACAGGAACTCAACCGGCAACAACAAACGTTGCAACAATTAGCTGATCAGCTACCTCAACAACAGGCCGAGCGTATACGTGAGTGGCGTTTGTTTGAAGTCAAGCAAACCTTAGCGGCAGCAGCTCGCTCAGCGATTTTTAATGCCGACGCACAAACCGCACTTCAACTTCTTGATATTGCCAGTCAGCAATTAGCAGGTATTGAATCATCAGGAGCCTTGCAAATTCGCCAGGCAATCGAAGAGGACAAGCAAGCCTTATTGGAGTACCAACAGAGCGATGCAACGCAATGGGTCGTTGAACTTGCGGCAGCAAAACGCCAAGCCCTCTCGCTAGCAAATAAAACACCGACCCATGATTTCGCAAGTGAAAATAGACAAACCAAAGAACCGACCAATTGGCGCGAACATCTTGCTTATAACTGGCGTGCCTTTATGGATAATTTTTTCCGTATTCAAAAGTCGACTGACTCTATAGAGCCCGTTATATCAAACGAAGCCATCACCCTTAAACAGCAACAGCTCGATTTGACGCTTAGCGTTGCAGAAAATGCCGCATTAAAAGGTCAAGTTGAGCTAGCCAAAACCAAACTGAAAGAAGCGAGTGCATTAATTAGTGACATAAAAGCGGATAGTCCGGCACAACAACGCGTACTGAAGAAGCTAGCGCAATTGGAGGATGGCATTAAACAAGCCGCTGAGCTGCCCGAAGTGTCGTCTCTTTCCGTAGCAGCAAGTCAGCTAGGGGGACGTTTACAATGAAATGGTGGGTGTACGTCCTAGTTGTTTTAATTGCGGGGGCTATTTTAGGTCCGATCTCTGCTGGCAACGCAGGTTATCTGTTAATTAATTTTGCGGGCTATACGATAGAAAGCACCGTTATTGGCTTGGTTGTATTTCTAGTAATCGCGATATTAGCGTTCAGCATAGTTATTGCTGCCATTAGAGCTTTATTAGGTAAGACGCGTGCAGGAAGTCAGTGGTTCTCGCGGCGAAAAGCTAAGAAACTTAAACAGCGAGAAAGGCGAGCTATACTTGCTATGCTAAAGCACGACTACACGTCCGCATTAGTCGATTTCGAGCTTCTCTATAAACAGCAACGTTCTGAGAATTTGGCTGCGCTATTAGCGTTCACCGCAGATAGAGCAGGGGAGCCTGGCAAAGCAAAATATTGGCTCGATACTGCGGGTTCAGACTTCAAGTCGGCGGTGGGTTTTATTTCTATGCAAAGTGAAACTCAGAATAATGGCGATCATCAGCAGCTTTCAATACGCCACGTGGAGAGTCAGCTCGATCGGGGTGAGCTTCCTCCTAGTCAATGGGCTCAGACCATTGAGTTATATAAAACCGAAAAGCGCTTAGATGACTTGCAACCTCATTTGAATCAAATCCAAGAACAAGCAAAGCTCAGCCAACAGGATTATGACCAACTCGTATTATCGGTTTACCTGCAGCACTTTATTCGTATCGCCCATAACGATGCCAAAGCACTATTTAAAGACTGGAAGAGTCTAAGCCGCACACAGCGTAGCACACCGTCTATTCGACTCGCGTACGCAAAGGCACTGAACTACTACGGACAACACGCTGCGTGCACTAAAGTCGTCAAAAAGGGCTTGGAGCGCGGTGAGCTTAATTTGAATGACTGTGTTAATGAACACGTGTTAGTCGGTACCGACCCCAACATCATTGATTGGGTACAATCTCACTTGAAGCGCAAACCTAACGACAGTCAGTATATCCGCGCACTTGCTGTGTTAGCTTTGGGGAACAAAGACTATTCGTTGGCTCAGCGAGCGCTAAAGAAACTTAACGATTTAAATGCGTGCAATAAGGACGATTACATTAGGATGGGTGACGCATACGCTGCGCTAGGTGATAACCGCCTAGCGGCTAATGCTTATAAGCAAGCACTAACCGCTAAAGCGCGCTAATTACTGGCGGACACCCTCAATGGAAAGGTATAGCTCAACTTCTTTGGCCTCAGGGCCTAAGTTGTAATCAATGTTGTAGTCGGCCAATGTCAGGTCGACTTCACCTTCAAAACCACGGCGGAAGCCACCCCATGGATCTTCGCCTGCACCGACCTGTTCTACTTCGATAGCAATTTCTTTGGTTACACCATTCAGAGTAAAGTTGCCGTACAGCGTACCCTCATTTTCATCATCACTATCTGGGACGTAACGTGTACTGACAAAGCTTGCCTCAGGGTATTCTCCCGTGTTTAAAAAGTCGTCGCTACGGAGATGTTTATCGCGTTCCGCATGGTTGGTATCAACGCTCGCTGTATCGATTGTCACTTCAACTGAGGCATTGCCCGGATTCGCCTCGTCGTAACTAAATTTGCCTTCAAAGTCATTGAAGCGCCCTAGCAACCAGCTATAACCTAAGTGTTTAATCTTGAACTGAATAAAAGCGTGTTGACCTTCAGTATCAATGACGTAATCGTCTGCAACCGCGGGAGCTGCTAATACGCTACCTACGATGGC
The DNA here is from genome assembly GCF_964010655.1 of uncultured Idiomarina sp. NCBI lineage: Bacteria > Pseudomonadati > Pseudomonadota > Gammaproteobacteria > Alteromonadales > Idiomarinaceae > Idiomarina > uncultured Idiomarina sp. The sequence goes on along the minus strand of NZ_CAXGLS010000028.1, from coordinate 866 downwards.
GGATAATGCTAAAAGTTGTGTTTTCATAACTTAGTTTCCTCTTACGGTTTTATCATTCGAATAAGTGTTGAACGTTTATCAATAAAGTGATGCTTTACTGCCATAACGCCATGACCTAGCGCTAGGATCACTAAGACATAAGCGGCATATTCGTGGATGGCACCTGCTAATGTGGCTTGTTGATCTACCTGAAAAGGCAACGCAGGGACGTCAAACCAATCGAAAAAGCTAATAGGTTTGCCTTCACCCGTTGAGATTAAATAACCGCTAAAAACAACCGCGAGTAGACTGATATAGAGTAGTACGTGACCGAGTTTTGCAGCTTTTTTCTCGAGTGCAGAACCATCAATTGTCGGGGTGCCTTTTACAAGCCGCCAAACAACTCTAAAAAGGGTGATGAAGAGTACCAACAAACCTAGGGACTTATGCCACCACGGTGCCGTTGTGTACCAATTAGAGTAGTAGGTAAGATCGACCATCCACCAACCCAGCACAAACAGCCCGAATACAAGCAGAGCACTGCTCCAGTGAATGATGATCATGAGGGCATCATAACCTTTTACCCCTACTTCTCTCATATTTCCTCGCTATTTCGCTGATATGTTGTTGCATGACATCTGAATAATAGTATGGATATATAGAAATAAAAGCAGCCATTTTAGGAGATAACGTTCGATTTATTTGTAGCGTGCGCCTTGGGCGCACGGCTCGGTGTGGATTGTCGCGCACAATGCGCGACGTACGTGGCGCGGTCGTAGCGTGCGCATTCTGCGCACGGCGCGATATGGATTGTCGCGCAGGATGCGCGACGTACGTGACGCGGGCGTAGCGTGCGCCTTGGGCGCACGGCGCGGTGTGGATTGTCG
>NZ_CAXGLS010000027.1:0-32879 GCF_964010655.1 uncultured Idiomarina sp. | reverse complement strand
CGCCGCTTTGGCATTGTCAACGCCAGCCATTTCCATCACATCGCTGATGTACTCAACATACGCGGTGCGGAATTCCTTGAATTTGTCTTCGTCGCTTAAGTAGTACTCACGATCCGGCAAGCCAAGACCACTTTGCGATACATACATCGCGTTAGTTTGTGGGTCTTTTGCATCCGGATAGACATAGAAGCCGAACGGAATTGACGTGCTCATGCGGCTCATGTGTGCGAAGTATTCAGCAACGGACTCGTAGCTATCAAGCGCGTTGATCGACTCAAGATCCGACTGGATTGGCTTGGCACCGAGCTCATTCAACGTCTCAACGTCCATATACGCGTTGAAGAAATCACCCACTTTACGTTCGTTGGTGCCAGCTGCTGCTTCCATATTCGCTGATTTTTCGATGATTTTATGTAAACGCTCTTGATTGCGCTCACGCAAATCAAAGAAAGAGCCGACTGAAGAACGGTCGTCTGGAATCTCAGTTTTTTCCATCCACGCGCCATTCACGTACTGGTTCAGGTCATCTTGAGGACGCGCACTTTTGTCAAAGTTTTCAAGTACGATGCCCGAGGTCAGCTGTTGTGCTTGTTGTTTTTCGGCTGCCGGCTTCTGTTGGCTAGACTGTTCCGATTGCGCTTCTTGTTGCGGCGAACATGCGCCTAACGCAAGTGCCATAGAGACACTCAGAGCAACGGTAGTTAATTTATTCATTGGTTGTCACCTGTTATTTAGTTTTTGTCGACTCATATCTACAAGTTCGAACAAATTAGCGCAAAATTAGGCGACAAGTAAAGAAAAACGGCAACATTCGCGATGAATGTTGCCGTTTTGCTGATAATTTACCGTAAACGAAAAGTTACTTTTTCTTTTTCGCTTTCGGATTAGGCATATCAGTGATTGAACCTTCTTGAATTTCAGCAGCTAAGCCAATTGATTCATGTAAGGTTGGGTGAGCATGAACGGTCAATGCGATATCTTCTGCATCACAACCCATTTCGATCGCCAAGCAAACTTCGCCTAGCAACTCACCTGCGTTAGAGCCGCACATTGAACCACCGATGATACGGTTGTTCTTATCAAAGATAAGCTTAGTCATACCTTGCTGTGCGTTCGAGGCGATAGCACGACCTGATGCAGACCATGGGAAGGTTACTGCTTCATACTCGATGCCTTTTTCTTTCGCTTCTTTCTCGGTCACACCCGCCCATGCAACTTCTGGATCGGTATACATGATCGAAGGAATCACTTTCGGTTCGAAGAAGTGTTTCTTGCCTGCAATCACTTCAGCCGCTACGTGCGACTCGTGAACGGCTTTGTGCGCTAACATCGGCTGACCAACGATATCGCCGATCGCGAAGATGTTGTCCACGTTAGTACGCATTTGGCTATCCACTTCGATAAAGCCTTGCTCGGTGACCTTAACGCCCGCTTTATCCGCGTCGATCTTCTTACCATTCGGCGCACGGCCGACTGCGGTCAGGACTACGTCATATTTAACCGGTTTCTCAGGTGCACCTTTACCTTCGAAGGTCACATAGATACCATCTTTCTTCGCCTCAACTTTAGTCGCTTTAGTGCTAAGCATGACGTTTTCGAAACGCCCTTTTACTTGCTTGTTGAAGCTCTTCATGATGTCGGCGTCAGCAGGCGGTACCAACTGATCGGTCATTTCAACGACATCAACTTTTGAGCCTAATGAGCTATACACCTGACCCATCTCTAGTGCGATGATACCACCACCTAGAAGAAGCATTTTTTCAGGAATTTCTTTCAGCTCAAGTGCATCAGTAGAGTCCCAAATACGCTCATCATCATGTGGGATGAATGGCAATTTGATAGGTTGTGAACCGGCTGCGATGATTGCGTTTTCAAACTCAATTTCGGTGTTGCCGTCTTCACCTTCTACGTTCAACGTGTTGCTGCTCGTGAATTTGCCGTAACCGTTGACGACTTTCACTTTACGCATTTTAGACATCTGACCTAAACCGCCAGTCAATTGACCCACGACTTTTTCTTTGTGCTTACGGATCTTGTCTAGATCGATTTTAGGCTCGCCAAATTCGACGCCCTCGTTCGCCAATACTTTGGCATCTTCAATGTGCTTTGCTAAATGCAACAAAGCTTTTGAAGGGATACAGCCTACGTTCAAACAAACACCCCCTAAGGTGCTGTAACGTTCAACTAGAACCGTTTCTAAACCAAGGTCAGCTGCACGGAATGCTGCTGAATAGCCACCTGGGCCAGAACCTAACACTACTACCTGTGCTTTAATTTTGTCGCTCATGATAACCCCTTGTTATTCACGGCGGGTTGAGCTACCCACCGAGGTCCGTCAACGCTAAATGTGCGGTTATTGTAACGCCATTTAGATCGTATTTCTCGGTAAAATTGGTGCTTAAAGCACCAATTTACGAATATCACCTAAAACTTGGCTCAAATACGCTGTGAAACGCGCCGCATCTGCACCATCGATCACGCGGTGATCGTAAGACAGACACAACGGCAACATGAGTTTAGGTTCAAACTCTTTACCGTTCCACTTCGGCTTCATCTCATTACGGGATACGCCTAAGATAGCCACTTCTGGTGCATTAACGATCGGTGTAAATGCTGTACCACCGATACCGCCCAAGCTTGAGATTGAGAAACACCCGCCTTGCATATCGGCTGCTTTCAACTTGCCGTCACGCGCACGCGCACTGACATCAACAAGCTCTTCTGACAGCTCGTAAATGCCTTTCTTATCGACATCACGGATGACCGGTACAACGAGACCGTTCGGCGTGTCCACCGCAATACCGATGTGCACGTATTTCTTCATGATTAAGGCTTCACCCGACTCTGACAACGATGAGTTGAAATTCGGGAATTCACGCAATGCTTTCGCACAGGCCTTCATGATGAAGACCAATGGCGTGATCTTAAAGCCCAGGTCTTGCTTCTTAGCGACTTCGTTTTCCGATTTACGGAACCGCTCAAGTTCAGTGATATCCGCTTCATCAAACTGCGTCACGTGTGGGATAGTCACCCAGTTACGATGCAGGTTAGGACCTGACTTGCGCTGAATGCGCGATAACTGAACTTCTTCCACTTCACCGAATTTGCTGAAGTCGACTTTAGGTCCATCAATTACTTGCAGACCACCACCGCCTTGGGACGTTTGTCCAGCGACTGCCTTCGGACGTGACAACTCGTACTTAACGTACTCTTGCACATCTTCTTTGAGGATACGGCTCTTAGGCCCAGTCCCTTTGACTTGCGATAGGTCGACGCCAAATTCACGTGCAACACGACGCACGGCCGGTGATGCATGAATCGGTGAACCATCTTTACGCTCGGTCGGATGATCCGGCACAGGCGGCTGACGTTCGCTGGTCGGCGTAGAGTTCGACTTAGCGGACTCTTTGTCGTCGCTCTCAGACTTCGAGGGTGCTTGCTGAGCCTTATCTTCGGATTTCGATGCTGATTTAGACTCGTCTTTGGTTGAGCTCGAACTACCGCCACTGCGCGTGACTTTCAACTTCGCGATCTTAGAACCTTGCGATACTTTATCGCCGACTTTGACCAGCATTTCTTCCACTTCGCCATCTTCGGGGCATGGCACATCCATGGTGGCTTTGTCAGTTTCTAAGGTAATCAAGCCATCTTCTTTTTCGACCGAATCACCTTTGTTGACCAAGATCTCGATAATTTCGACATCTTCTTCATCGCCAATATCAGGGACTTCTACGTCAATGACTTCGCTCTCGCCACCACTGGCTGCTTCCTGCTGCTGGTCATCCTGTGCATCGTCATCGTCGTCCGAAGCGTCAGAAGATGAGCCGTCAGAAGAGGATTCTTCAGCCGTATCTTCGGCTTTGTCATCATCGCTGTCATCACTCGCCGCTTCGATGATAGCGAGGACGTCACCTTCTTTAATGGTGTCGCCTTCTTTTACTTTTAACTCGACGATTTTCCCGCCCTCAGAGGCGGGAATATCCATAGAAGCTTTGTCACTCTCGACTGTGACAACACCATCTTCTTTCTCGATGGTGTCGCCTGCGCTGACGAGGATCTCAATGACTTCGACTTCTTCTCCGCCCACGTCGGGGACTTTGAGTTCAATCTTATCCGCCATATCAATACTCCTTATGCGTTACGTGGGTTAAGTTTGTCGACGTCAATACCGTAGTCTTTGATCGCTTTGCTCAACACTTTTGCGTCAATGTCGCCGGCATCAACAAGCTCTTTAAGTGCAGCAACCACCACGTGGTTAGCGTCCACTTCAAAGTGCTTACGCAGATTTGCACGGCTGTCCGAACGACCAAATCCATCGGTACCCAAGACACGATACGAAGTCGGCACCCACTGACGCACTTGATCAGCGTATAACTTCATGTAATCCGTCGCTGCAACCGCTGGACCTTTCGCATCTTTCATTGCCTTAGTGATAAAGGCTTCTTTCGGCTCTTTATCAGCATTGAGCATATTGTGACGCTCAACATCTAGACCATCACGCGCCAGCTCGTTAAATGAGGTTACGCTGTACACGGTCGAGTTGATATCGAAGTCCTCTGCCAAGATGTCAGCTGCTTTGCGCACCTGCTCTAAGATCGTGCCGCTACCTAACAACTGAACATCGGCTTTGGCTTTCTTCTTAGCTTTCACCTCGTCGAGCTTATAAATACCACGTAAGATGCCTTCTTCGACACCTTCTGGCATTTCTGGCTGATGATAGTTTTCGTTCATTACCGTCAAGTAATAGAACACGTTCTCTTGATCTTCATACATGCGCTTAAGACCGTCATGAACGATCACTGCAATCTCATAACCGTAGGTTGGGTCATAAGTAATACAGTTAGGCACAGTACCGAACAAGATGTGGCTGTGTCCATCTTGGTGCTGCAAGCCTTCGCCATTCAGGGTTGTACGACCGGCTGTACCACCAATCAAGAAACCGCGTGTTTGGCTGTCGCCAGCGGCCCACACTAAGTCGCCCACACGTTGGAAACCAAACATTGAGTAATAGATGTAAAACGGAATCATCGGCTCATTGTTAAGTGAGTAGCTTGTACCTGCCGCTACCCACGACGCCATTGCGCCCAGCTCGTTGATACCTTCTTGAATAACCTGACCTTTCTTATCTTCACGATAATAGGCCACTTGATCGGCATCTTGCGGGGTATATTTTTGACCATGGTGCGCATAAATGCCCACTTGACGGAACAAGCCTTCCATACCAAAAGTACGTGCTTCGTCAGGAATAATAGGTACGACTCGCTTACCGATTTTCTTATCTTTCAATAATGCCGTCAGTACGCGGACGAACGCCATCGTTGATGAAATTTCGCGGTCGCCTGAGCCTTTCAGCACCGCATCAAACGCTTTCAACGACGGTAGCTCAAGCTCAACATCGCTCTCGGCACGGCGAGTCGGCATGTAACCGCCCAATGCCTCGCGACGCTCGTTCATGTACTTCAGCTCTTCACTGTCTTCCTCAAACTTATAGTAAGGCAGATCTTGTAGCTCTTCATCTTTGAACGGGATGTTAAAGCGATCACGTAGATGCTTGATGGCATCCATATCCATTTTCTTAACTTGGTGGGCGATGTTTTTACCTTCGCCTGCCGCACCCATGCCGTAACCTTTCACGGTCTTCGCTAAGATAACTTGCGGACGTCCTTTGGTGTTCACCGCTTTGTGATAGGCCGAGTAAACCTTAACGGGATCGTGACCGCCGCGGTTTAGACGCCAGATATCTTCATCCGATAAGTTAGCAACCATTTCTTCGGTTTCTGGATATTTACCGAAGAAATGTTCACGCGTATATGCGCCACCTTTTGCTTTAAAGTTCTGGTAGTCACCATCCACGGTTTCTTCCATCAACTCGCGCAACTTACCTTCGGTGTCGCGATAAAGTAGTGGATCCCAGTAGCGACCCCAGATTACCTTGATAACTTCCCAACCTGCACCGCGGAAGGTGCCTTCCAGCTCTTGGATAATTTTACCGTTACCACGCACCGGACCATCTAAGCGTTGCAAGTTACAGTTGATAACAAAGGTCAAGTTATCTAAGCCTTCGCGTGATGCCAGGCTAATCGCACCCAAGCTTTCTGGCTCATCGGTTTCACCATCGCCCATAAAGCAATACACGCGTTGGTTTGAGCAGTCTTTAATGCCACGGTCAGTCAAATACTTCAAGAAACGGGCGAGGTAGATCGCCTGAATTGGACCCAAGCCCATTGATACCGTCGGGAATTGCCAAAAATCAGGCATCAAGTTCGGGTGCGGATACGAAGGCAAGCCTTTGCCGTCGACTTCTTGGCGGAAGTTATCCAGTTGCTCTTGGGTTAAGCGACCTTCGATAAATGCGCGGCCATAAATACCCGGCGATGCGTGTCCTTGAATAAATAGGAAGTCACCCCCGTCGCCCTCACTCGGTGCGCGGAAGAAGTGGTTAAAGCCGACATCATACAGCATCGCTGAAGACGCAAAGCTAGCAATGTGACCACCCAGTTCCTCACCTTTCTGTGACGCACGCAAAACCATCATCGCGGCGTTCCAGCGAATCGCTGAACGAATGCGTGCTTCCATGGTTTGGTTGCCCGGCATGGTCGGTTCCTGACTTGCCGGAATAGTATTTAAGTAGGAAGTGGTTGGGCGATAAGGCAAATACGCACCGTTACGACGCGCTTTGTCAATCAGTTGCTCCAACAAGAAATGCGCACGGTCGGGACCTTCGGCATCTAAAACGCCTTCGAGGGCGTCGAGCCACTCCTGCGTTTCTTGCTGGTCAACATCTTGTTTGTTTTCTTCACTCATAGCTATTCCTTTCATTCAATGTTTCAATCAGGAACGACGAAGCGAGCGCCGAATGCGAGATTGTTCTTTCGTCATCTCCATCAATGCCTGTTCAATATAGGACAAATGTTGATGACATGCATCTCGTGCCTGCTCCGGTTGACCGTTGATAATTGCCTTGGCAATTTGCAAACGGTGTTGGTTTAACTGCTCCACTACCGAGGGATTGTTAGCCAACACCTCTAAGTTTTGCTTTATGTTTTCTGCAAGGAGCTCGCGCATGCCCTGCACCACATGCAAAAGCACCACATTATGTGATGCTTCAGCAATGCGTAAATAGAAATTAACGAGCGACTGCACTTGCTCGTCGATAGCCCGCGTTTGTGAATCCATTATGCTATTGATACTGAATTCGATACGATCTAGATCGGCATCTGTGCCTCGTAAAGCGGCATAAAACGACGAAATGCCCTCCAGCGCATGACGAAATTCGAGAAGGTCGAATTGTGATTCGGGGTGTTTTGCCAATAACTCGAACAACGGCGTTGTCACCGACTCATTCACACTGTCGGTGACAAAGGTGCCACCACCGTGGCGACGTTCTAACAAACCTTTCGCTTCGAGCTTTTGAATCGCTTCCCGCAACGATTGCCGCGAAACACTGAACTGTTGCGCAAGCTCTCGCTCGGCGGGCAACTTTTGACCGGCTTCAAAACGGCCATCAACGATCATCGCCTCGATTTGTGAAACGATTTGATCGGAGATTTTCGCCACTTTTATACGTTCAAAAGGCAATGTGCTGTCCACCCTCGGTAAATTGGTCTGACCAAAGTTGCCCGATATTCTAAATCATTCAGCGGTAAACCCCAAATTAATTTAGCTGGTCAGACCTTTGTTTACTGGCATTAAAGCTAAACGATGGTCCCTGTCAGGGTTAATACTGCGATGACGACAAACCAAAATAGGTGTTGTCGTTTCATCAGATTAAGCTGGTGAGTGACAGCATCGGATCGATCATCGGGGTGGTGTGACCGCCCTTCTGCCTTCTCGACCACATGGTGCAATAGCTCGGGGTTATCATCTTGAGTGTTCGTCGCCATTGCCATGACAGCAGGCAGAGCATGACTAAAGTGACCCACCAAGGCGGCTCCGAGCGCCGCAAAACGTGCTGGAATAAAATTAAGCGCCCACAGTGCTCGCTCTACCTCAGCCCGTGCGGCCTCATCAAAATCCTGTTGGACTGTGCCGCGGTAGACACTCCGCAAACAGCCATAAGCTAAAACACCTGCAATTCCAAAGGTGACGAAGAAAAATATCGGTGCCAAAAAGTGGACAAAATTCAGCCATACTACGGCGCGTTCGACTGGAGTGCCCTCGGGTAAATGGGCATAGTGACGTAGTTGCTCAGCGGCTTCTTGATAACCTGCACTATCCGCTCGCATTGCTGTTTTTAATAGCTGTTTATACGCGAGTCGTTCTGGCCCTGCATTCATCACCAATAGCAACACGATAATGCCGCCAATAAAATTAACTAGACCACTATCAAGCCAATGAAATAATAGCCAAGCTAAAGCAGCAGGTAATAATATTTGAAGCAGTAACGCCCAAGCCGATTGTCCCTGGAAGTAACGGACTTTAGTTTGGCTCCAATTCATCCAGCGCTGCATGTAAAAGTCGATCGACCATACCGCGGGTAATGGGTAAAGCCGTTCGATACTAAGTGCTATGAGCAAAGCAATGAGTGTCATAGAGAGTCCTTGCGCGACAATGCGTTCAAATAATACGACCAGTCAAAACAGCGTCCGGGATCCGTCTTTCGGCCGGGCGCAATATGTTGATGGCCTGTGATTCTGTCTAATGTCAGTTTAGGGTAATAGTCTAATATTGTCTGGCTAACATCAACCAAGCTCTGATACTGGCGTTTGCTGTAAGGGGAATGATCGGTGCCTTCAAGCTCAATACCGATGCTAAAGTCATTACAGCGTTCACGCCCGTCGTAACTGGACACGCCGGCATGCCAGGCGCGTTTGTCAAAAGGCACGTATTGCTCGATAGTACCATCACGTCTAATCAACAAATGGCTTGATACGCGTAAGCCCGTCAAAGGCGCGAAATAATCACCCTCTTGCTGGCTCAACCCCTGGGTAAATAGTTTCTCAATATAGGGCGTCCCATAACAACCTTCGGGTAAGCTGATACAATGGATGACCAATAGCGAAATGTCCTGTTCATCGGGGCGCTCATCATAGTGCGGTGAAACACAGTGTTTTACGTCTCGAATCCAGTGATTTTTTATTGTGTGTCTTTTCACGGGCTCAGCAAAACGGTAAAGTTTGTGCCCTAGTATCGTCATTGTCAGTCAAAAGGTAAAGTATCCCATGCAGCTCACCGAAGCCGAACGCCATGCTATTGCGTCGCAAGTCACTCATAGTTTAGAAGAAGATTTGTCAGCGGCGGATCCCACACTGGATATTACGGCACAGTTGATTCCGGCTCACCATGTAAGCGAAGCGACTATCATCACCCGTGAAGATATGGTGGTTTGCGGCACTGCTTGGGTCGAAGAGGTGTTTCGTCAGGTGGATGCCGATGTGGCTATCGAGTGGTGTGTCACCGACGGCGACAAGGTGCAAGCTAACACAACCTTGTGCCACTTATCAGGCAACAGCCGCAGCTTACTAACAGGCGAACGTTGTGCACTTAACTTTTTGCAAACACTGTCAGCGACAGCCTCACAAACGGCTTTTTATGTCAGTAAATTGGCAGGGTTCAATACGCGTTTACTCGACACACGCAAAACAATTCCGGGTCTTCGTATGGCACAAAAATACGCGGTTCGCTGTGGCGGTGGTACTAACCATCGCATTGGTTTATTTGATGCCTATCTGATTAAGGAAAACCATATCGCTGCGTGTGGTGGTATTGTTGCGGCCGTTGAGACAGCGCGTGAATTAAACCCTGACAAGCCCGTCGAAGTCGAAGTTGAATCGTTGGCTGAGTTTGAACAAGCGCTTAATGCTGGCGCCGATATTGTCATGTTAGATAATTTTACTATCAGCGATATCGAAGCGGCTGTGGCACAAAACAAAGCCGCAGGTTCACCACTCAAGTTAGAAGTGTCGGGCAATATTACTGATGAAGCGTTGCAATCACTCGGCGCAACAGGCGTCGATTTTATCTCCAGCGGTGCCTTGACTAAACACGTCACCGCTATCGACTTATCGATGCGGATAGGGCAACCTCGCACAAACTAATCCGTTTGCCAAACGGCGCGGGCGATACCATAGTTTTGGCTTTACGCAAAAGCCATTATGAAAAAGTACTCGTCTGCCTTTAGTCTTATAGAGTTAATGGTCGTTGTTGCCATTATTGCTATTCTCTCATCGCTCGCGGTGCCTGCATATCAGCGTTATGTCCAGCAAGCTCGCGTCACTGCCGCATTAAATCATACCCAAAGCTTACAGCTTGCCATGGCACTGTGCTGGCAAACTGAAAGTGACATGAGCCGTTGTTCACGACCTGGGCAGCGCGGTATTCCCCCAATCCCCGATCCTTTACCTAAGGCGCTAACGTCGCTTGAAGTCACCTCAAGCGGCATCATTCAGCTAACCTTGGCTGATGTTGTCGTTGATCAAGCACCGCTTAAACTGAGTTTATCGCCGGATACTCGTGGCTTGGTATTTGATTGGCGTCTTGGTTGCTCGGACTACGACTCGGGCCACCCCCTTGCAACCCAATGCGTGGAAGGAGTCGCGCAATGATTGTTGCACATCATATCGGCTCCTATTGGCACACTGAACTACCTGCTAACTCATCAACCTGCCAACGACTTATAAGCCAACTAGGGCTTCCGGAAGGCTCCTTGACCGAACTTATTGATACTCAGCACGGTCGAATTCTGATACTCACTCGCGATGCGTGGCCGCAACGCGATACGATTACATTTCGTTTAAAAGCGATGAACGCCAAGTCCATCCTGTGCGTCTATGCACGCACCCAATCTACTGTTCATCTATCAGCGGTTAACGCTCAGAGCGTGCTTGCTAATGCACGCCGTCTTAACGCCTCGGACATTCATATTGAGTCGCTCCGCGAAGGTGGCCGCATTCGCCTGCGTATTCAAGGTCGACTAATTGAGCAACGGCGTTTATCACAGCACGATGTCGATACATTGGTTGCTCAGCTAAAAGTAATGGCAGAGGTGGATGTCACGGAGAGCAAACAACCTCAAGACGGACGCATTGACTTGGAGTTACCCGATTTAAGCGCCCGGTTTCGCCTCAACTCATGCCCCGGTAATCGTGGCGAAAGTCTTGTTATACGGTGTTTATACAGTGCCGAACAACTGCCCTCGCTGCACCAACTTGGATTCACCGATAGACAGTTTCATCATTTAATTAAGCAACTCTCCTCTGCGATAGGACTCATCCTCGTATCTGGCCCGACAGGTAGCGGCAAAAGCACTACCATGTACAGTATTATTAAACAGCTAAGTGAGTCAGGGCTTCGGGTATGTAGTGTCGAAGATCCGGTTGAAGTTGAGCTCGATGGAATTTTGCAAACGCAGGTACACTCACAACGCAATTTAAGTTTTGCAAAGGTTTTGCGTGCCTTTTTGAGACAAGATCCTGACGTCATCATGATCGGTGAGATCCGCGATGCAGAAACCGCTAAAATCGCTGTACAAGCTGCGCTAACTGGTCATTTAGTCATTGCTTCAATACATGCCGATACTGCAATTGATGTGATTCGTCGTTTAGTTCAGTTAGGTGCGCAACAAACCGATGTGACCGCCGCATTAAGACTGTTAATAAGCCAGCGACTGCTCGCGCAGGCGCAAGGCGGTGTCAAAGTCATATTTGAGTTACTGCCGTGGCCTGAGCGTCTGCGCGGCTACAGCGAGTCATTAGCGCAAACGCATCGCGATACTATTCTAAAACACTATCAGTTACCGAGTTTACAGGCACTCATTCAGGCAAGTTATCGGAGTCACGAAGATGAACGTTTTTCGACGTTATAATCAATTTTCAACGACTCAATGGTATCTCGCGCTCAATCGTCTAGAACAGCTGATAACGGGCGGGTTGCCGCTCGCGTTAGCACTGGGGGTTGTCGCCAAACAAACGCATCAACCAGCACTCAAAAGACATTATCAGTACCTGCAGCACAGCGTACAGGCAGGAATCAGCCTGGCCGAGGCATTGAGCATTGAGAAGCGTCGAGCGTTAAAAGCAGCTCAGGCGGGTATCGCGGTTGCAGAACAAACCGGGCAACTACCTCTGGTCATGCAAAGCCTAGTGGCTAGTTGGAAACGACAACGGCATATCAGCGCGTTGGTCAAGAATGCCTTACGCTATCCAGTGGCACTACTTTTTATGGCACTCATTATTATTACGGTGTTTGTCACCTGGGTACTACCCACCATCCAACAACTATTCGACAGCCAGCCGCTCCCTGCATTAACCCAGTATTTAATTACATGTGTTACTTGGTTGCGTCAATCTGCCACTAACATACTCGCCATAACAGGTATTTTACTACTGAGTTTTACGGTGCTTTATCGGTTACAGAAACAACGCGTTCAGGCAGTAATGCAGCGTTTACCGATTTGGGGTAAACTGAAGCGCCTAAGCGTGTATCAGTCAACCTTCGAATACCTTGCCTTAGGGATGCAAAGTGGTATGTCTGCGGTCAACGCTACGCAAATGGTTGCGAGTCACTCAACGTGGCTGCCCATGCAAAGTAAATTACTGAATATTGCACAAGCACTTAATCAAGGTAACAGTTGGTCTCGATCTTTTAGCACGGTGCAAATTAACGATCCAACGATCCAGGCGTACCTGCAAACAGCAGAACATATTGGTCGCGTCGATCACGCTGTAGAACGTTTAAGCCAGGACTTTAGCCAGCGTATCGAACGTTATTGTGAGCAGTTGAGGGTGTGGCTAAACCCTTTACTGATGATCATACTAACGGGCATTATAGGATTTATGTTGTTGGCGATGTATTTACCGATTTTTTCGCTGACACAACAATTAGCTTAGGACTCATAAAATGGATGTATTATTAGCGGCTACTTCTTGGCAAGCGCTCCTCATCGCGGGGTTACTCGGCGCGTCAGTCGGGAGCTTTTTGAACGTAGTCATCGCGCGCCTGCCAAAGCAACTGCAATTACAGTGGAAGTATGAATGTGCTGAACTTGCCGGCGAGCCTGTACGCGAGAAAACACAGTTTAATATTGCGGTCCCCGGCTCCCACTGTCCTAAATGTCAGCATTCGGTGGCGTGGTATGACAACATTCCGATTTTGAGTTATTTGGTGTTGCGCGCCCAGTGTCGTCATTGCAATACACCAATTCCAATTTATTACTGGTTAGTTGAAGTCGCAACGACGCTTATTTTTCTCGCGCTCAGTTGGCAGTTCGGTTTAACGATTAGCTTCTGGGTATTCGGCACGGCTCTCAGCTTACTGATTGCCATGACAGTGATTGACTACCAGCATCAACTATTACCGGATAACCTCACCTACCCGCTGTTATGGTTGGCTCTACTTTGGTCTATCAGCCCACTTAGTACTGTAACACCAAGCCAGGCCATCATCGGTGCCGTGGTTGGGTATCTAAGTCTTTGGAGCCTTTATTGGGTATTTAAACTACTCACTGGCAAAGAAGGGATGGGTTACGGCGACTTTAAGCTATTAGCCGCACTCAGTGCCTTCACAGGTGTTACCCTACTCCCTGTCACCGTCATTTTTAGCGCCGTAGCTGGTATTTTGATTGGTCTGGCTGTGGCGATTAAACATAAGCAATCGGTACCCATTCCTTTTGGTCCTTTTTTGGCTATCGGGGGGGTAATCAGTTATCTGTGGGGAGAGACGCTGCTTCAATCCTATTGGCAATGGCTTGGAGTCATGTAATGAGTCGTTTTATTTTAGGTCTAACGGGCGGCATCGGTAGCGGAAAAAGCGCGGCTTCCGACTATATTGCGGAGCAAGGTATTGCCATCGTCGATGCGGATGTCATTGCACGAGAAGTGGTTGCGCCCGGAACCGAAGGTCTGAAGGAAATAAAGGCGCATTTCGGGCCAGAAGTCATCGATGAATCGGGTGCCCTTATCCGTAGTCAATTGCGCCAACGCGTGTTCGATAACCCGGACGAAAAAGCATGGATTAATCAGTTACTGCATCCGCTCATTCGTCAACAAATCCTGGCTCAGCTTGAGCAGGCACAATCTGCTTATGTTGTATTAGTTGCGCCATTGCTGCTAGAAAATGGCTTAGATGAATTATGTGATCGCGTGCTGGTTATCGATGTCGATGAGCAAACTCAGTTAGCGCGAACGCAAAAGCGCGATCAGGCCAGCGAAGAACAAGTCGCTGCGATCATTGCGTCGCAAATTGATCGCGCGACACGCCTTAGCAAAGCCGATGACATTGTTAGCAATGAAGACGACCTGCGGGCTTTATACCATCAGTTGGATAAATTGCACGCACACTATCTCGAATTGGCTTCACAAAAATGAATCTGTTTGCACCCCGCGACGAAATCATTATCATGGGCGGTCGGATTAATAGGATGAGAGCCCCATGTCGGAATCAGTGCCATACGTGATTTATGAATACCCTTTGCAAGAACGGTTTCGTACCTACTTGAGGCTTGAACAAGGTTTTTTACAAATCAAAATGCCTCTTGATGGCTCTGAACAACAAGCGCTACCATTTTTTAATACCCTATTTGGCTTGCTCGAACTATTTGAACGCTTTGATCTTAAAACCGAACTGAACCGTGATCTCGACACACAGAAACAATTCGTGCAACAGTGGTCGAAGCACCCACAAGTCGATAAAGAGATGGTCGCACTGCTCTTACACCGGCTTGGAGAGGCTCAAGAACAACTTGGCACTGCGGCTCAATCTGTCAAAGCCTTGAAAGAAGATGCGTTTTTATCAAGCATGAGACAGCGATTTTCCCAACCTGGATATCAAGCACTGTTTGATCTCCCGCAGTTACAAACATGGCTGAGTCAGAGCCCAGCGAGTCAAATTGAACACCAAGAACATTGGCGCACTCAACTTGCCGGTTTTCAACACGCACTGTCGCAGCTACTGGGTTTATTGAGAGAGCGTGCCCCTTTCGAAACCGTTCGAGCAAAAAAAGGTTTTTGGCAGGAAAGTGCCGACCCATTAGCTATTCTACGCATGAAAATAGCCGCCGATGACGCGATTTATCCCGTTGTGTCTGGTCACCGTCAACGCTTTACAATACGCTTGATGACATTAAACAGTGGTCAGAGTCACGCGTATCAGCACGACTTAGATATTCAACTTGCTCGATGTTATGAGCAGTAAACAAGAGGAACAGCGTATGCCAACGCACGTCGATTGCCCAACTTGCGGCGATACAGTTCAATGGTCAGAAAAGGCCGCCTACCGTCCTTTTTGTAGCGAGCGCTGTAAGCTTATCGACCTAGGAGAGTGGGCAAATGAAGAGAAAGCTATTCCTGGCGAGCCGGCTCAAATACCCGAGCAGTCAGCCAACGATGATTATTAATGGGATTGTGCGTCCATAAGGCAGTCGACGATGGGTTGATTCGCATCAGGAAACTGATAAGCATCGAGCTGAGCGATATCAGCCCAAACAAATTCTTGCCCTTCCATCTGGCGTGCAGTCCCGGTATATGACAGCACCCACCACACATCAAGTAATACGCGCTTATCACGGTACTGGTGTTCGACGACCGTGAGTGGTGCACAGTCCGTCACTGCAATATTGCACTCTTCTTTTAGTTCGCGAATGAGTGCTTCGGTGACCGACTCACCCTGCTCGACTTTTCCACCAGGAAATTCCCATTTACCGCCTTGGTGCTGATGGTTCAGTCGTTTGGCGATAAATATCTCACCTTGCTCATTTTTAATTACGCCCACAGCTACGTGAACTGTGGGCGTCGTACTATCAGACATAATTAGAGTTTACCGTGGCAATGTTTATATTTTTTACCCGAGCCACAAGGACACGGCTCATTTCGGCCCACTTTCGTTCCGCGTTGAGCCGGTTGTTGCTGATCGCCCGATTCTGCATTGGTATCGGCTGATGCAGTAGCACTCGCTTGCTCATGCTTGAACTCTCGCGGTGCGCTGTCTGCTGCCTTACGTTGCTGATCAACCGCATCAACATCTTCAGGCGCGCGCACACGGACGCGGCTCAATAACGTGACAACATCAAGTTTTAAGTTTTCCAGCATTTCACTGAATAATTCAAATGCCTCACGCTTGTACTCTTGTTTCGGGTTCTTCTGCGCGTAACCACGTAAGTGAATACCTTGGCGCAGGTGATCCATCGCTGCTAAGTGCTCTTTCCAATGTTGGTCAAGGCTTTGTAGCATCACCGACTTTTCAAAGCGGCGCAGAACTTCTGCACCCACAAGCGCTTCTTTTTCTTTGTAGGCATCGACTAGCGCATTTAAAACACGCTCGCGCAATACTTCCTCGTGGAAGTGCTCATCCTCATCAAGCGACTTTTGCAATTCAACTTCGATATCAAAGTCGGCACGAAGACGCTCTTCCAAACTTGGCAGATCCCACAGCTCAGCAAGCGACTGCGGCGGTACGTATTCATCAATTACCGCGTTAACAACGTCTTCACGTATTACATCAATCGTCGCTGAAATATCGCCTTCATCGAGTAATTCGTTACGCTGTTCATACACCACACGGCGCTGGTCATTCGCAACATCATCATATTCAAGCAACTGTTTACGCACATCAAAGTTTCGACCTTCGACTTTGCGCTGAGCGTTTTCAATTGCACGAGTCACCCATGGGTGCTCAATCGCTTCACCCTCTTTCATTCCAAGGCGCTTCATCATAGTCGCCATACGTTCTGAGGCGAAAATCCGCATCAATGGATCTTCTAAAGAGAGGTAAAAACGCGATGAGCCCGGGTCACCCTGGCGACCTGAACGACCCCGTAGCTGGTTATCAATACGGCGTGACTCATGGCGCTCAGTACCGATGATATGTAAGCCGCCCGCTTCTATGACTTTGTCATGAAGCACTTGCCATTCTTGTTTGATTTTCTCAATCTTATCGTTGTCCGGCTCTTCCAGCTTCTCAACATCTGATTTCCAGTTGCCGCCTAATACGATATCCGTACCACGACCCGCCATGTTGGTGGCGATGGTTACCGCGCCGGGACGACCCGCTTGGGCAACAATGTCAGCTTCTTGTTGGTGAAACTTCGCATTAAGCACCGCATGAGGGATCTTTTTCTTCTTCAGCAAGCTCGAAAGCAATTCTGAGTTTTCTATAGAGACGGTACCAACCAAGACGGGACGGCCTTGTTTTCGACACTCTTCTATATCCTCAGCGATGGCTTCGTATTTTTCGCGGGTCGTTAGATATATCAAGTCGGCACGATCATCGCGTACCATCGGACGGTTGGTCGGAATCACGACCGTTTCTAAGCCATAAATCGACTGGAACTCGAACGCTTCGGTATCCGCTGTACCGGTCATACCGGCAAGCTTGTCGTACAATCGGAAATAATTCTGGAAGGTAATCGATGCCAAGGTTTGATTTTCATTTTGGATTTCAACGCCTTCTTTGGCTTCCATCGCTTGGTGCAAACCTTCCGACCAACGACGGCCTTCCATCGTACGCCCAGTGTGTTCGTCAACGATGATGATTTTTCCGTCTTTAACGATATAGTCAACATCGCGGCTAAATAAATGGTGCGCTCTCAACGCAGCATTAATGTGATGGAGTAAAGTAATATTAGCGGCTGAATACAGCGAGTCGTCCTCGCCCAACATGCCACGCTCTTTCAGTAATGACTCAATATGCTCTTGGCCATTCTCAGTGAGATGCAGCTGCTTTGCTTTTTCATCGATGGTAAAGTCACCGTCGCCACGTTCTTCTTCGGTGTCTTCCTTTTCTTGACGCACCAACAAAGGTACGAGCTCATTCATTTTTTTATACATCTCAGAGCTATCTTCTGCGGGACCCGATATAATTAACGGAGTCCGCGCTTCATCGATCAAGATCGAGTCGACCTCATCCACTAGCGCATAATGTAGTTCGCGTTGTACACGTTCCTCTGGCGAAAACGCCATGTTGTCACGTAAATAGTCAAAACCGAACTCGTTGTTTGTGCCATAGGTGATATCAGCTTGGTAAGCCGCCTTCTTATCTTGCGGCTGCATGCCGGGGATATTGAAAGCTACTGACATGCCTAAAAACTCAAACAATGGGCGGTTAAACTCAGCATCACGCTTAGCGAGATAGTCGTTAACCGTAATGATATGAACGCCTTTGCCCGTCAATGCATTAAGATACGCAGGCAAAGTCGCCGTTAGGGTTTTACCCTCACCGGTTTTCATTTCCGCGATACGGTTTTCATCGAGAACCATACCACCCACCATCTGCACGTCGAAGTGGCGCATTTTAAACACACGCTTGCTTGCTTCGCGAACTGTGGCGAATGCCTCCTCAAGAAGGCTATCTAATTTGGCACCTTCGTTAAGACGTTTTCTGAACTCTGTGGTTTTTTCTTTTAGTTGTTCGTCTGATAACGCCTCGAACTCTGGTTCGAGTTGATTAATTCGATTCACGCGTTTTTGAAGCGTTTTTAAAATACGGTCGTTACGACTCCCAAATACTTTTCTGAACAAACTGCCTAGCATGAGAACGAGTTATCCTGTTTTTTCAAAATTAAAAAATTCGGCAGCTGCAGGCCACCGCATCTAATGATTCAAACTGAACCGTTAATCCGCTGAACGATATACGAAACGATTCGGGTCTATCTGCTTTCCATTACGGAGCACCTCATAATGGACGTGAGGTCCGGTCGAACGACCTGTGTTACCCATCTCGGCAATGACTTGTCCACGGGTGACCACATCTCCAACCTGCACATTGATCGTCTCATTATGGCCATAACGCGTCTTCAAACCACCCCCGTGGTCAATTTCGACTAAGTTTCCATAGCCCCAACGTTCACCGGCCCAAGTCACCACGCCTGCACCTGTGGCGATGACTTTTACGTCCTCGTCATAACTGGCAAAGTCCAGACCTTTGTGCATCGCGGGTTTGCCATTAAACGGATCCTTACGCACACCATACTGCGATGAGAGCCAACCACTACTGATAGGACTACCTGCAATGAAGCTTTCATTATTAACATTGTGATTCATCATCACAGATTCAAGTAACGAGAGTTGTTTTTGCTTGTCAGCAATTTTTGACAGCATTTGCTCAATATCAGATAAAACTTCTGTGCTATTTGATTTGGGCAATGCGACCGCCTCAGTTTCTGGCCCCCCTAAAGGAATGCCGGATTCAAAACTGAACTCACCGTTATTTAGGTTCGCCTTTTGCGCGAGCCTTTCACCAAGCGCATCTAAACGACGCATGTGCGCTCTCAACTCGCCCAAATAAACGGTCATCGCGCCGAGACGTTTCTCAGTCTCGCTATACAGATCAGCGACCGCCTTAGATTGTAACGCCAAGTTTTTTTGCTCTTCGCTAATTTTCTCTTGTGCCACACGCGGATCGACACCTTGATAACTCCAAGGCTTGAAATAAGCGACACCCACTAACGCAGCTAAGCCGATATAAGAAAAAAATCGACGCCGCGATAGCCGGAAACTAAAACGAATTTTGGAGCCTTTATAAAAGACTGATAAACTCATTAGTACTCTCTTATTATGGGTTTACAGCAACGACTAAGCGCACATGAACTCTAAACCTAAGACCACCAAACAGTGGCTAGATAATCAACGCGATCATAACACGTTGAGCCAATACGCACAGTTTGCCGTTCAACTCCGTGATTGGCAACTACTCTTTGCACGTAGCCTGCCCGCAAACCTTGCCGCTGAATGCGATTTGCTTAATATTCGCGACGGCAAGATTATCGTACGCACGCGCTCGGCATCAGCAGGGACTCAGTTGCGCTCATTAGCGCCCCGGTTAATCAAGACTTTTTGCGAGACGGGCACCAGCGTTCACTCACTTAGCGTCGATATTGATCCTTCCAACCGCTCTCAGCGGCGTGACCCAACCTCGCCCGAAATGAGCCGCCAGCAACGGTTGTTAAGGCTCGCTGAGCAAAGCAGTGAACCCCTTAAGACTCAGCTGCTTAAGCTCGCAGAACAAATTGCTAACAGCACTAAATTAACGCCAGACGAATAAAAAAAGGTGCATAGTTTTCACTAAGCACCTTTTCAAATACGCACAGGCTATGTCTCGACATCAAGCGAGTGAAGGTGACCAATATTTAATGGGTGCTTCAGACGCTTTATCTTCAAATGTCACGAACTCCCAAGCTGACTGCTGTGCTAGCAACGCTTGTAGTAACTGATTATTTAACGCATGGCCTGATTTATACGCTCTCAAGTGACCTAAAATACTATGCCCACCCATGTACAAATCACCAATCGCGTCTAACATTTTATGTTTAACGAACTCATCGTCGTAACGCAGACCATCTGTATTCAGGACTCTAAACTCGTCTAACACCACTGCGTTATCAAAACTTCCACCTAAAGCCAGGTTGTTTGCACGCAAGTATTCGATGTCTTTCATAAAGCCGAACGTACGCGCACGACTTATTTCCTTGATAAACGCCGAACTACTGAAATCCATCGAGACCGTCTGACCGGTTTCAGAGATCGCAGGGTGGTCGAAATCGATAGCAAAGTCGATGCGGAAACCATCATGGGGTAGCAGTTCCGCCCACTTTCCATCGTCTTCGACACGAATAGGCTGTTTGATTCGAATAAATTTCTTCGCACTCGCTTGCTCTTCAATGCCCGCGCTTTGTAGCAGGTACACAAAGGGGTGAGAGCTTCCGTCCATAATCGGGATCTCGTGCGAATCAACTTCGATAATCAAGTTGTCGATGCCAACGCCCGCTAATGCGGCGAGCAAGTGCTCAACCGTCGACACTCGAACGTTGTCTTCGTTGATTAAACACGTACACAACTGGGTATCTCGTACCCAATCAGCGCGAGCTGGGATGTCCACCACCGGGTCTAAATCGACACGGCGGAATATCAACCCTGTGTTGGCCGGCGCGGGGCGCAAAGTTAAGTTCACTTTGTTGCCGCGGTGTAGACCCACACCTGTGGTTGAAATCGCTTTTTTAAGTGTACGTTGTGTAATCATTAATCGAATTCACCTATCCAATCAAATCTGCTGCGCGAAACGCGGTCTGACATTATACGATAAATGTCATGTATGACGCAAATTTTGCTTAATTTTTACGCATTAATCCACTTGCTTACGCAAAAACGCTGGGATATCCAAATAGTCGAGCTCTTTTTCTGCGTTTTGCTTAGGTGCTGGCTTGCGCGCTGGCTCTGCTTTGTGTTCAGCTGCAGGCTCTTGCTCCTCGTCGTAGTGCGGTGCTGCCGAGCTACGATCTAAATCCCGACGATAAGTTGCTGCCGGTTCGCGCTTAGGTGCTTGTGCTGCGTTATTGACCAAGGAGATATCTGGCTTGCGCTCTGCACCAATACCGGTCGCAACAACAGTGACACGTAATTCATCAGACATCTCAGTATCGATAACGGTTCCCACAATGACGGTTGCATTATCAGAAGCAAACGCCTTGACGGTATTACCAACCGTTTCAAACTCATCGATACTCATATCCATGCCCGCAGTCACGTTGACGAGAACGCCACGCGCACCGGAAAGGTCGATATCTTCTAGCAATGGACTATTGATAGCCATTTCAGCGGCTTCTTGCGCTCGGTCTTCGCCACTGGCTACGCCGGTGCCCATCATAGCCGTACCCATTTCTTTCATGACCGCACGCACATCGGCAAAGTCGACGTTAATCAGACCCGGACGAGTAATGAGTTCGGCAATACCTTGTACGGCACCTAGCAGTACATTGTTAGCCGCGCTAAACGCATCGAGTAAGGTGGTACCACGCCCCATCACTTTTAATAGCTTTTCGTTAGGAATGGTAATCAATGAATCGACACTCTGTGCCAAGGCGTTGATACCCTCTTCGGCTACCGCCATACGCTTCTTACCCTCGAACGGGAACGGCTTGGTCACCACAGCCACGGTTAGAATGCCCAGTTCCTTCGCTACCTCAGCGACCACCGGTGCAGCACCCGTACCGGTGCCGCCGCCCATGCCCGCAGCGATAAAGACCATGTCGGCGCCTTCAAGTTGCGCACGAATGTTATCGCGGTCTTCTTCCGCCGACTGGCGCCCGACTTCTGGATTCGCGCCTGCACCCAAGCCCTTAGTAATATCAGAGCCGAGCTGAATAGTAACATCGGCACTATGGTTTCGGAGTGCTTGCGCATCGGTGTTTGCAGCGATGAACTGTACACCTTCGATTGACTCTTTAACCATATGCTGGACGGCGTTACCGCCACCACCGCCGACACCAATAACCTTGATGACGGCTTCACTTTCGTAATTATCCATCAGTTCAAACATTTTTCTTCTCCCTACCTGCTTTTACTTGCTACCCCAGCGATTAAAACTCACCTTTAAACCAGTTTTGCAGCTTTTGCCACATACCGATTACGTCAGTTTTACTGCTTTCTTGTTGCGATGCCGTCGCGTCTTCTTGACCGTACTTTAACAGTCCAACCGCGGTCGCATAAACCGGATCCTCTACGTAATCTTTTAAACCTTTTATATGGAGCGGTTTACCTATGCGCACTGGCATCTGAAAAATCTCTTCTGCGAACTCAATACAACCCTGCATCTTTGCACTGCCGCCCGTTAGCACAACGCCGGCGGCCACTTGCTCATCCAGGCCACTCTGCACTATCTCTTCGCGAACTAACTCGAACAACTCTTGGTAACGCGGCTCGACCACCTCTGCCAACGTGTGACGAGACATCATCCGAGCGGGTCGCCCGCCGACAGAGGGGACTTCGATGGTATCTTCCATACTGACCAACCCGCGCAATGCACAGGCGTGCTCGGTTTTTATTTGCTCGGCATGATTAGTCGGCGTACGGAATATCTTCGCGATATCACTCGTTACTTGGTTGCCCGCCGCCGGAATGACTGCGGTATGACGCAGTACACCGCCAGCATAAATACAAATATCAATGGTACCACCGCCCATATCAACTAAGGCGACACCCAGATCCTTTTCGTCATCGGTCAGCACGGAAATGCTGGACGCTAACGCTGAAAAAATCAGCTTATCAACCTGCAAGCCACAGCGTTCAACCGCTTTAGTGATATTCTTTGCCATATCATTGGCACAGGTGATGATATGAACCTTTGATTCCATGCGAACGCCCGACATGCCGATGGGGCTACGAATACTCTCTTGCGAATCGATCACGTACTCCTGTGGTAGCACGTGTAGTATTCGACGTTCTTTCGCAATCGGTACGGATTGTGCCGCGTGAATAACATTGTCCACATCATCTTGTGTTACTTCTGCCTCATTAACCGGCACCATACCGCTTTCGTTCTGGCATGAAATATGACGACCCGAAATATTAAGGTATACCGAAGCAATTCGACAGTCAGCCATCAACTCAGCTTCATCCACTGCACGCTGAATCGACTGCACAACCAAATTAAGATCGTTAACGCCACCCTTATCCATACCGCGCGCTGTTGTTACGCCTACGCCAATGACACTGATATCATCATCAGGCAACAACTCTCCTACCAAGGCAGTGACCTTGCTAGTTCCGATATCTAATCCAACGACCATTTGTCGTTCAGTGGTCTTCGACATAGTTGTTTAACTCTCTTCTGCTTCCTTTGGCTGCCAACTCACGGCAACCCCTGTATCATACCGTAAATCAACGGCTTCTATGCGTTGCTTTTCATTGTTCGGATGCGACTTAATCTTCGGTAATAAATCAATAAAGCGCTTTATCCGTTCTGCCGTCGCTTCGCGTCCTAGTTTTAACTCGATACCCGACGTCAATACGACATTGACAGAAAATCTATCCGTTAGTCGTAATGCTGAGATGCTTAGACCATTTAACGACAGTAGCCCTTGTAAATCACGATACGCCGTAAGCGTTTGCTCTACCTCGCGCTCTGGCCCAAACAATTGAGGCAGCGCTTGTGGTAGCTTGCGGGTATCGAGCTCAGCACTAAATACATCCCCTTCTGCATTCAATAACCGGTCGCCATTCCAATGAGCGATCGGCGTCTGCTCCGTCACATGGACCGATAATCGATCGGGCCACACTTTGCGCAGTGAGGCTTGCTTAACCCACGGTAACGCCTCAATGCGCGCTCTAATTTGGTCCACATCGGCCGTAAAAAAACTGCCTAGCGGCTGCGCTAATATAGCTTCTCTAATGGCCGCCACGTCCGTTTGCTGCAATTGACCTTGTACGTTGAATCGCGCTAACGGTACTTGTTGCTCATCTTCTAGCACATCCATCAAATACCAGGTGCCAAATACAAAGCCCCCTATGGTCACCACACAAATCACCACCCCGAGCCAAAAGTTCCACTGCGTTAGCGGGGGTAGCTTGGCATGTTGGCTCATTTACTGCTCCAGCGTCTGTGCCAAAATATTCCAGACTAACTGTTCAAATGACAGACCATATTGTTTTGCAGCCATAGGTACTAAACTTTTCTCGGTCATTCCTGGAACTGCATTGGCTTCTAGTAAAAACCACTGACCTTCGTCATCACGCATGGCATCAATGCGTCCCCAACCGCGACCATCGATGGCTGAAAATGCCAACACAGCTAAGTGACGCAGATACCCCTCATCTTCGTCAGATAATCCGGCCGGGCAGTGATACTGGGTATCGTTTGCCTGATATTTGGCAGAAAAATCATAAAACTGATGCGGCGTTTGTAACCGTATGACGGGTAATGCCTCATCATTTAACAGTGCTACGGTGTATTCTTTCCCGTTGATCCAACGTTCGACCAGTACGTCGCTCTGGTAGCGCAATGCTTCTCTTATCGCCGCATCTAACTCGCCGGCTTCGGACGCAACGCTCATACCAATTGATGAGCCTTCTAAGGCAGGCTTGACGATGACCTTATCACCCAGCTGTTTCAATATTTGTGCTGCATCCCACTGGGCACTGCCGACGCGAATGACGATTGACGGAGCAACAGGCAAGTGCAAACTCTGCCAGATTTGCTTTGTACGCACTTTATCCATCGCCAATGCGCAACCTAAAACGGCGCTACCGGTATAAGGTACGTTTAACGATTGCAGCGCGCCTTGCATTGCGCCATCCTCGCCTCCACGACCGTGTAAAACGATAAATGCACGGTCGACACCAAGACTCAATAAATCAGTAATTGGACGCTCCGCCGGATCGAAGGCGAACGCATCAATTTGCTGGGCAATTAACGCATTCAGTACCGCATGACCCGATTTCAACGAAACTTCTCGTTCCGCAGAGTTTCCGCCCATCAGCACAGCTACCTTACCAAAGTCGGAAGACTTCATAGAGCCTCCTTTCGACAATCAAATACTTCGCTTGTCAGTCGTTTAGCTAACTGCCCAACGTTACCTGCGCCTTGAGTCAGGAGAAGGTCTCCCGGTTGTAAAACATCGCCAATAATTTCCAGCAATGCATCCGTGTCAGAAACATAGATTGGATCGAGCTGACCGCGCTGACGAATAGAGCGACAGAGCGAACGGCTGTCAGCACCTGAAATAGGAGTTTCTCCGGCGCCATAAACTTCAAGTAGTAATAACGTATCAACCTGCGATAGTACGTTGACAAAATCTTCATACAGGTCTCGCGTACGCGAATATCGATGTGGCTGAAAAGCCATGACCAGACGTTTATCAGGCCAGCCTTGACGCGCCGCTTTAATAGTCGCATCAACCTCGGACGGGTGGTGACCATAATCATCGACCACCATCACACCATCCGGTGTCTCGGTTGACCAACCGGAAACTCGACACTCACCATGGTATTCGAACCTTCGTCCGATTCCCTCAAATTTATTTAATGCGCGCTGGATGGCATCATCTTCAATCCCCTCATCCGAAGCGACCGCAACAGCCGCTAATGCATTGAGAACATTGTGGCGTCCAGGCAGATTCAGTGAGACATTTAATGGCGCATGTCCATCGCGTAGTACTTTAAAATGACTTTGTCCTTGATGCTGATGGTAGTCCACTGCTCGCACATCAGCGTCCTCGCTAAAACCATAGGTGATCGCTTGGCGACCGACGCGGGGAATCAACTCACGTACCGCAGGGTCATCGATACACATGACTGCTAAGCCATAAAACGGCAAATTGTGCAGAAAATCGACATAAGTATCGAGTAAACGGCTAAAGTCCCCACCGTATGTATCCATGTGATCAGCTTCGATATTGGTGACCACCGCCACCATCGGTTGCAGGTGCAAAAACGAGGCGTCACTTTCATCTGCTTCGGCAATCAGGTATTTGCTCGAACCCAAGCGAGCATTACTTCCCGCCGAGTTAAGTAAGCCACCGATAACGAAAGTCGGATCACGCTCGGCTTGCGCGAATACACTGGCAACTAACGAAGTCGTCGTTGTTTTACCGTGCGTTCCAGCGACGGCGATGCCATGTCTAAAGCGCATCAATTCAGCCAGCATTTCAGCACGGCGTACAATCGGGATACGCTGCTGTTGCGCAGCATCAAGCTCAACATTGTCCGGTTTAATCGCACTACTTACAACTACGACATCGGCGTCTTCAACATTGACGGCCCGGTGTCCGATAAAAAGCTCTGCACCGATAGCAGCCAAGCGCTGTGTATTCGCATTTTCGGCAACATCGGAGCCAACAACGCAATAACCCTGATTCAGCAATACTTCGGCGATACCTGCCATACCAGCGCCACCAATACCGATAAAGTGGATACGCTTGACGCGACGCATCTCAGGCACGTTAACAATGGTAAAAGGTTGTTGTGACGTTTGGCTCATAACGCTCTCTCTACTGCTGGTTGAGGGTGGGTCTCGCCCGCCAAAACCTGAAGGCACAGGTCGACAATATGGTCTGTTGCTTGCAACTCACCGACCGAGCGGGAAAAGCTCGCCATTTTCCATAGTTGCGAAGGTGCTTGCAATAGACTTTGCAAGGACTTTGCAAGGTTTTCAGCGGTGAACTCATCCTGCGCGATGAGAAGCGCTCCACCCGCATCAGTCACCGCCTTGGCGTTAGCGGTCTGGTGATCATCAACGGCATGTGGAAGCGGCACAAATATAGCGGCTCTACCAATGCCACAGATCTCAGATACCGAAAGCGCACCAGCGCGACTAATAATGATATCGGCAGCCGCATAAGCACTCGCCATATCATCAATAAACTCGACAACCTCAACCGTATGGTGTTCATTATTGAGTGCACCATAATGCGCCTCAACCGAAGCAGCATTTCCAGCCCCTACCTGGTGTGTCACATTTAAGGACGCGTCAACTTGCAAGAGTGCCTCGGGCAACGTTTGATTAAAGACACGCGCACCCAAGCTGCCGCCGACGATCAATATATTCGTTGACGCCGTTGCTTGTTCACGATCTGCTTGATGCGCCGCTTTAATAATATCTTGTCGCAACGGATTACCCACTCGATACACATGATCGCGCTTTAATAACTGCAAACTCTTCGAGCGTGACTTATCCAATGGCAATCCCAGTAATACCGTATTCGCCCATCGAGCAAGTAACAGTGTCGTCATGCCCGGAACTGAGTTTTGCTCGTGAGTTATCAGTGGCACACCAAGACCATGCGCCACCCAACCGACAGGGGCACATACGTAACCGCCAAATGTAAGCACTAAGTCGGGTTGAAGCTGATGAAACAATTTACGCGTCTGGCGCCAAGCCGAAAACAGTGTCTTCGGCATGCTAATGAGCCTCTTAACGCCGTGACCGCGAAGTCCTGTCATCGAAATGCGATGCAATGTAAAACCGTGTTGGGGCACAACTTTTGCTTCGATACGCTGTTCTTCCGTACCTACCCACTCGACCTGATGACCCTCACTGCGCAACTGCTCAGCAACGGCAAGCGCAGGAAAAACGTGGCCACCGGTGCCCGCTGCCGCGATTAAAATACGACTCATTCGGCACCTCCGCGTGGGGTCACTTTGCGTCCGGTCATGCGGCGTTCATGATCAATTCGAAGTAGCAGTCCGACAGCCATACAGGATACTAAGAGGCTGGTACCACCGTAACTGACTAATGGGAGCGTCAGCCCTTTGGTTGGCAAAGCACCGGATGCCACGCCGATATTAACGAAGGCTTGGATGCTAAACCAGACACCAATACCATAAGCAAGGTACCCGCCGTAGCGCTTTTGTACCATTAGACAACGACGGCCAATAATTAGTGCACGAACCACAACCATCAACACGAGCGTGATAACCGCCATCACGCCCAGGAACCCTAGTTCTTCAGCTACGACGGACATAATAAAGTCAGTGTGCGCCTCTGGCAGGTATTGTAATTTCTGGATACTGTTTCCCAGTCCCACTCCTGATAGATGCCCCTGCCCGAATGCAATCAGAGACTGCATAAGCTGATAACCAGCTCCGAACGGATCCTTTTCGGGCTCTAGAAAGGTCAGTAAGCGCTGCATGCGATAAGGCTCGATGACAATCAGCAATATAAGCGCCAGCACACAGGTGATAAAGACACTGAAGAACTGCCACAGTTTAGCCCCTGCTAAAAACAGCATTGCAATAGTGGTTGCTGATAACACCGCAACGGTGCCGAAATCCGGTTGCATGAGCAACAACACTGCAGCTAAAAACAACAGCGCCATGGGCTTTATAAAGCCTTTTGTCGCCTCACGTAACTCGACCTCTCGACGATCGAGATAGCTCGCCATATAAATATAAAAGAATAATTTAGCCAGCTCAGCGACCTGAATGGTAATGGGTCCAATTTTTATCCAACGCTGTGCCCCATTTACCGAGTGCCCTACCGCGAGAACAGCCAGCAACAATGCTAACCCTATCAGTAGCAACTTCCCGCTGTGTTTTTGCCACAACTGTGTTGGTACGGCGAGCGTTGCAAATAGCACAACCAGACCTGCAGTGACATAAATGGTATGACGAATCGCAAAATAAAACGGCTGTCCAGTTAACTTATCGGCAGTCGGCAAAGAAGCTGAGGTAACCATAACAAAGCCAAAGACCAACAGCGTGATTGCCAACGTGAACAATGTACGATCATATAAGCATTGCGATGCATTAGGGCGCAACCAAGCCCATGCAGCAACGCCCAAGTGCTTGCTGCGCTCGGTTATATTGAGTTGCAACTGCTGTTCACGCGCTGCGCTCATATAACCTCACTATATGCTCTTGAAAAACCTTGCCGCGTTCGACAAAATTTTTAAACTGATCGAGACTAGCGCAGGCTGGAGATAGAACAACCCAGTCTTCTGCTTCAGCGATTTGCTGCGCCGTTTTTACCGCGTCCGACAAGTGCTCGCAGTAACGCGCTCCTTTTCTTAATTCAGCAATTTTTTTACCGTCGCGACCGATCGTCAGTAAGACATCCACCTGACTCAATACCGGTAGGAGTTGCGTAAACTGCGCTCCTTTACCATCACCGCCAGCGATAAGAATGAGCCGCCCATTAATCATCGGGCGCAGGCCATTGATCGCCGCCTCGGTAGCACCGATATTGGTCGCTTTCGAGTCATCTACCCAGCGCACACCCTGAGCCTCGTAAACGACTTGGCAACGATGCGGTAAGCCGGTGAAGTCTGCAATAGCGGCAATGCCTTTATCTGGACTGAGACCAAGCGTTTCTGCAAGTGCGAGTGCCGCTTGAATGTTCACTAAATTGTGCGTACCCGCTAGAGCAAATCTATCAGCTCGTGCCAAAATGCTCCCGTTACGAGTCATCGCGATGCCCGCGTCGTCTTTTACTAGCCCATAGTCACTGACGCTCTCATCGACACCCACTGTCACAACTGAATCTGGCACAATCTTCGGCCAGTGTTGTTGGTCTTGT
The DNA here is from genome assembly GCF_964010655.1 of uncultured Idiomarina sp. Taxonomy (NCBI): domain Bacteria; kingdom Pseudomonadati; phylum Pseudomonadota; class Gammaproteobacteria; order Alteromonadales; family Idiomarinaceae; genus Idiomarina; species uncultured Idiomarina sp. The sequence goes on along the minus strand of NZ_CAXGLS010000027.1, from coordinate 3,164 downwards.
CGATTAAGCACGCTCACCGATGCATGGTTAAAAATATTCAGTTTTGCTTCGAAATAAGACTGCTCAGAGTCATATCTATCAAGATGATCAGCACTGACATTAAGCAGTGCTGCCGCGTTCAATTTCAAACTCCGTGTGGTCTCCAGTTGAAAACTGGACAACTCTAACACGTAAGCATCTGCGTCTTGCTGCAACGCGTCTAGCACCGGCACGCCAATATTACCAGCGGCGACCCATCGGTAGCCGTGATATTGACCCATTTGCTCAACCAGTGTTGTCACCGTTGACTTACCATTCGAACCTGTGACTGCAACGACCGGACGTTGATTCAGTTGCGCAAAAATCTCTACGTCGCCTACGATAGGAACACCCGCATCCCGCGCCATCTGGATATCAGCATCACGCGCGTCTAGCCCAGGGCTTACCACAATTAGGTCCGCGGCTAGTAGATCTTCAAGTCGCCAGCCGCCCGTTGTTACATGCTCTGTGCCAACAAGGTCTACAATGTCATCCAGCCCGGGTGGGTGTTCACGACTATCAAAGATGCGAATATCGCACTCTGCATTTAGGGGACTGTTTTCACCGGCAAAGAAGCGCACGACGGAGCTACCGGACTGACCTAACCCCAGTACAACGACACTGTCTATCTGCTGCCAATGAATACGTTTTTCCATAACTCTTGAGTTACCTCAGCTTCAAGGTTGCGAGACCAATAAGTACAAACATCAATGACAAGATCCAGAAACGTACGATTACGCGTGGTTCTGGCCAGCCTTTTAATTCGTAGTGGTGGTGAATAGGTGCCATACGAAATACGCGTTTTCCGCGCAACTTGTAAGACCCGACTTGTAGCATCACCGACAGCGTTTCCATGACGAATACGCCACCCATGATAAAAAGCACGAGTTCTTGTCTGACTAAAATAGCAATCACACCCAGCGTTGCGCCGAGTGCTAATGATCCCACGTCACCCATGAACACCATCGCTGGGTAGGTGTTAAACCATAGGAAACCGAGTCCGGCACCGACGATAGCTGCACATACGACTAACAATTCACCGGATAAAGGCAGATAAGGGATCTGCAGATACTCCGCGAAATTGACGTTACCCGACACGTAAGCAAAAATGCCTAGCGCGCCGGCTACCATCACGGTTGGCATAATCGCTAACCCGTCCAAACCATCGGTTAGGTTGACAGCGTTGCTGGTGCCGACGATGACAAAATACCCTAAAAATAAGTACAACAGACCGAGTTGCGGCATCACTTCTTTAAAAAACGGCACGAGTAAAGCCGTTTCCGCAGGAATCTGGCTACTCCAATAAAGAAATCCGATTGCGCAACTGGCGATAATGGACTGCCAAAAGTATTTCCACTTGGCAATCAGACCTTTCGGATCCTTTCGAACGACCTTTCGGTAATCATCAACAAAACCAACGACACCAAAACCAACCACGACAAAAAGTGTGACAATCACGTATTTGTTTTCGAGATTGGCCCATAACAATGACGATGCCACAATCGCCGCTAGAATGAGTACCCCACCCATCGTAGGCGTACCGGATTTACTGAGATGACTCTCAGGTCCATCATCGCGCACTGTTTGACCAATTTGCAGTCGCTGGAGCCTACGAATCAACCAAGGTCCCAACCAGACCGACAACATAAGCGCACTCAACACACTTAGAATCGCTCTTAGTGTGAGATAAGAAAAAACATTAAAACCACTTTCGAACTGAGTAAGATACTCAGCCAACCAAACTAGCATGCGTGCTGATCTCCTTGTAAACGAGCGCTTTTATAGTGTTCTTGTAACGCGTTAACAACACGCTCCATGTGTGAAGAGCGTGAGCCTTTGACCAACACTGTGACGTGTTCACTCACGGATCGTTGCGTAATGGTTTGTAAAATTTCATCCACAAGTGTCGCGAACGATGAAAAATGCTTGCCCCCACGACCATTAAAGACCTCGCTAGCACTTTGACTCAACACACCAAGCGTAAAGAATTTGCTGATGCCTGCTTGTATCGCGTGGTCGCCTACTTCTTCGTGATAAGCGCGTGCTTCTGCCCCTAGCTCCGCCATATCACCGAGTACCATGATAGTGGTGCCTTGATAACTACCCAGGAGATCGAGCGCTGCCTTTGTTGAGGCAACGCTGGCATTGTACGTGTCGTCGATAACAGTCACATTTTCGGTGAGTTGCATTGGGGTCAACCGACCTTTAACAGGTGCTACATTGGCAAGCCCGGTAGCGATTTCCTCGGCAGACATGCCCACTTCCAATGCTGCGGCACTGGCAGCCAGTGCGTTTTTGACGTTATGTAAACCGCTCAGTTGTAATGAAACCGTCCAATGCTGATCGTTAATGCTCAACTTAAATGTGGGCTGTCCCAAATTATTCAGTTCGATCTGACTCGCTCTTACATCGGCCTGTTCACTTAAACCAAAGGTTTGCAACCGCTTACCAGCACGGACGTTTCGCCAGCATGGTAAGTACTCACTTTCGTATGGAGTTATAGCGAGTCCATCCTCTGGCAAGCCTTGAAAGATTTCAGTTTTTGCTTTGGCAACACCATGTACCGAACCGAAACCCTCAACATGTGCCGCGCTGACATTATTCAGAATAGCGACGTCGGGACGGGTTAATGACGTGGTGTAGGCGATTTCACCGGCATGATTAGCACCCAACTCGACCACCGCATATTGATGCTGAGCTTCTAAACGTAACAGTGTTAACGGTACACCAATATCGTTATTAAAGTTACCCGCGGTTGCCAGCACGTTATATTGCTGACCAATGATAGCGGCGAGCATCTCTTTTACTGTAGTTTTACCGTTACTACCGGTGATAGCTATCGTTTTAGGAGCGACTTCAGCCTTTACTGCAGCCCCAAGCAGACCCAACGCATAACGAGTATCTTCGACGAGGATATGCGGCGTCTGCTCATCAAGAGGCTGTTGCGTGATAACGGCAATAGCTCCCTGCGCGAGCGCTTGCGAGATAAAGTCATGCGCATCAAATTGCTCGCCTTTAAGCGCAATGAAGAGTGCAGAATCGAGCGCGTCGCGCGTATCAGTGCTGACCTTATTGATAACTTGTTGTGGGTTACTCGCGCCGCGTAGCTCGCCATTGACCGCCATCGCTACCCACGCCAAAGACAC
>NZ_CAXGLS010000026.1:0-33053 GCF_964010655.1 uncultured Idiomarina sp. | reverse complement strand
CCATCACAATTAACTGCATTACCGTGATACTGCAAAACACCGTCGTTAAGCCGATAACCCACCTGATCTTCGACTGCGGTTAAGATGATATAGCACGACTGACCGTTGGAACCCGAGTGTAAAGTAATCGACTGGCTGCCGAATATATCGCGGCCCAATTGCAACGCCAGACTGTGTATTTCAAGTGGCGTATGGGCTTGCTTTAGCGCCGATGTTACCGTCGTCAACTGCCAAAGGATAACTTGCACCGATGAGCTAGCGAGCAGCGCCATTAGCAGGCAAGCCACCATTAACTCTATCAGCGCCATGCCACGACAATAGTGAGCTACCGCACATCGGGCTAAACACATGTCGCAACCCCCGGAAGTTCGACAGTGCCCGCATTGCAATAGCGTACGCGACCTAAGGCACTAATCACCCAGCGTAAATGAAGCTCACCTTTGTGCATATTCAAACGACCGGCGCGGGCGTATCCTTGCGGCGCATAAAAAGTCAACGGCCGCGTCTCGTCATCATAATTACTCGAAAACTGCCACCCTCGTGTATCTAACGCATGCTTAATAAATGTCAGGGGCACTTTAATATGACGTTTTTGCGCTTGTGCGCGCGCTTGATACGCTTGCAACAAGTTGAGTCCGCGCAACGCCAGCGCTCGTGCCTCAAGTTGTGAGGTGGTATTTTGCATCGCAGGCACGCCTGCGCCCATTAATACTAAACTCAACAAAGAGCACACAGACCATTCGAGCAAGCTACTCGGCATCACTTCGTTCCTCTTACATCACACCTCGCACAAAGCTAAATCTAAACACCCGAAATACCTAGCCGAGTCATCCGATACGAGCGTAAGCGATAAGCTGATTGTGTTGGCATAAAACTTGTATCTGTTCGGCAGAGAATCATTTTTTTGACGCGCAGGAAACGAAGTATGGCAAGTGGTGCTGCAAAACTGAACAATTTAAAAGGGTTAGCACAGGCAAACTCACACTTAATTAAAGGGTTCGGTACCCCGCTCGCGGTCATGGCAATATTGGCGATGGTGGTATTACCTATTCCGCCGTTCTTACTCGACGTGTTGTTTTCGTTTTCTATCACGCTCTCACTCGTAGTGATGTTGGTCGCCGTTTATACCCAACGCCCGCTCGATTTTGCCGCGTTTCCTACGGTGCTGCTCATCGCCACGGTATTGCGCTTGTCGCTGAACGTCGCCTCCACCCGTGTAGTGTTGCTGAATGGTCACGAAGGCCCCGGTGCCGCCGGTAGTGTCATTGAGGCGTTCGGTAGTGTGGTTATCGGTGGCAACTATACTGTCGGTTTGGTGGTGTTTGCGATTTTGGTCATTATCAACTTTATCGTTATCACTAAAGGCGCAGGGCGTATCTCAGAGGTGACAGCGCGTTTTACTTTGGATGCGATGCCCGGCAAGCAAATGGCGATTGATGCTGACCTCAATGCCGGATTAATCAATCAAGAGGAAGCCAAAGCGCGCCGAAGTGATGTTACTCGTGAAGCCGACTTCTATGGCTCCATGGATGGTGCCAGTAAATTTGTTAAGGGCGATGCCATTGCCGGTATCTTAATATTGCTCATCAACGTGGTGGGTGGTTTCTTAATTGGCATGATCCAGCACAACCTGTCGTTTGGTCAAGCGATTGAGGTTTACACCTTGCTCACCATCGGTGATGGTTTGGTGGCACAGATCCCCGCACTTTTACTCTCTGTGGCTACAGCAATCATTATCACGCGCGAGAACGACACCAAAGATATGGGCGATGCGGTGGTGTTCCAGCTCATCAACAACCCTAAAGTGTTGGTCATCTCAAGTGCGGTGCTCTTTGCGATGGGCGTCATTCCAGGTATGCCGCACTTTGCTTTTTTATCCATGTCGGCTGTATTGGCCGGCGCGGCTTATTACAAAATGCGTCATGCCGAGAGCCAAGAAACTGAACAGGTTGAGCAACAACAGCAAGAGCAACAACAGCAGCTGGCGCAAAAGGAACTCAGTTGGGACGACGTGCGTCACGTGGATACGCTCGGTTTAGAAGTCGGATATCGCTTAATTCCGTTGGTCGATCGAAGTCAGGGTGGCGAATTATTATCGCGCATCAAAGGGGTCCGTAAAAAGCAGTCGCAAGAATTTGGCTTCCTTGTGCCTGCCGTCCATATTCGCGACAACCTCGATCTCGGTCCTAACAGTTATCGCATCACGCTGATGGGGGTGACCATGGGCGAAGCCGAGATCCGTCATGATTGCGAACTCGCGATTAATCCGGGTCAAGTTTTTGGCGAGCTGGAAGGCGAAAAAACCACCGATCCTGCGTTTGGGCTCGAAGCGGTATGGATCCGACCTGAACAACGCGATAATGCGCAAACCATGGGCTACACCGTGGTCGATGCGGCAACCGTTGTGGCAACGCACCTCAGCCAAATCGTAACCAATCACGTATCCCAGCTACTCGGTCATGAAGAAGCACAAGAGTTACTCGATCGCCTCGGTCGCAGTCATCCGAAATTAGTCGAAGGTCTGGTACCCGATTTATTGTCACTGGGCAATTTTGTCAAAGTGCTACAAAACTTGCTGGATGAGGGCATCGCTATTCGCGATATGCGTACCATTGTACAAACATTAGTCGAGTACGCCGGACGCACTCAAGACACCGATGTGTTAACTGCGGCAGTGCGTATTTCGTTACGCCGACTGATCGTTCAAGATATCTCCGAAGGCCAACAAGAACTCCCTGTCATTACTTTGGCGCCAGAGTTGGAACAAATGTTGCATCAGTCTTTACAGGCAGCAGGCAATGAAGCCGAACAACAAGGCGCAGGCATTGAACCTGGCCTAGCAGAACGCCTGCAGCAGTCGTTGAAAGATGTTCATCAACAGCAAGAGATGAACGGCGAGCCATCCGTTTTACTGACATCTGGGCTCCTTCGTTCAACGATGGCGCGTTTTGCGCGACACGCAACAGACGGAATGCGGGTACTGAGTTACCAAGAAATTCCAGATGATAAACAGATTCGAATTGTGAGCTCGATTGGTGGACAACAACAACCAGCAGCTCAATGATAGGGGGATTGACCTGTGAAAATGAAGCGCTTTTTTGCTGAGGATATGCGTCGTGCGTTATTGCAAGTAAAGGAAACGCTCGGACCCGATGCCGTTATCATGTCGAATAAAAAGGTCAACGGCGGCGTTGAGATCGTCGCGGCAATCGATGGTGATGCCGAGTCACCTGCGGCGCCACAATCTGCACCGACGCCTGCACCTGAGACAGAGTCCACGCCAGCCAATTCGCTTGCCGAAATTTTAGCGCGCCAGGCGGAGTCGCAAGCTGCGCCATCACAGCCCCAGCAGACATATAGCGAGCCGGAGCCTCAAATGACCACCTCAGCGAATGATGAACCAAGTTGGCAAGAACCCGAGCTCGACAATCATATTCCAGATTATGTGGGCGGCGGCAGTGCAAGTGAAATCGCTGAACTAAAATCGCAAATCAAAGGTATTCAAAATCTGTTGCAACATCAGTTGAGCGGTTTGATGAAGCAGGAAATCGAACGCGAAGAACCGATGCGAGCATTACTCGTTAAGCGCCTAATGACAATGGGGATCAGTGAGCGTATTGCCGATCAAATCGCATGCTTTATTCCCGAAGGCGATGATATCGAGGATAGTTGGGAGCAAGCGCTACAGCTTCTTGAAGGTCAGCTCAATACCACCCATGACGATATTTTGACTCGTGGCGGTGCGGTCGCTTTAGTCGGGCCAACGGGTGTTGGTAAAACCACCACCATCGCCAAGCTCGCTGCACGTTATGCCCAGCGTCATGGATCTGACTCGGTCGCTTTAATCACCACGGACACGTTCCGTATCGGCGCCAGTGAACAATTAAAAGTTTATGGTCGTATCATCGGCTGCCCCGTAAAAATCGCAAACGATGCAAAAGAACTTGCTGATGCCATGCTGAGCCTGCGTGATAAGCGTCTGATTCTTATCGATACGGCGGGTATGGGCCAACGCGATAAGCGCTTGAGCGAACAGCTTGGACAAATTCTGCAGAATAAACGTCTCAGAATTCGTCCTTATTTGGTATTATCTGCTACAGCGCAGACACAAGTGCTAAACGATACCGTCAAGCAATTCAAAACACTGCCGCTAGCAGGGTGTATCTTTACTAAGCTAGATGAGTGCTTAAGCTTAGGTGAGAGTATCAGTGTTGCTATCGAACAAGGTCTCGCCGTCGGTTACTTGACTCATGGTCAACAAGTACCCGAGGACATCCGTGTAGCTGATGAACATTATATGGTGACCGAGGCTGAGCGCTTGTATGATAAAAGCATTTGTTCGAATGTGTCAGACATGCCAAAATCAAGTTGGCAGGCGGTCCAGTGATGGGCCTTAACGAATCAAGCATCAACCAGCAGTATGAGTTAGAGCGCATGGATCAAGCAAGTGGCTTAAGAAAGATGAAACAGAGCAAAGTCAAAGTCATTGCAGTAACCGGTGGTAAGGGCGGTGTGGGTAAAACCAACATCTCTTTAAACATGGCGATTGCGATGGCCGAACAAGGCAAACGCGTATTGGTATTGGATGCCGATTTAGGTCTCGCCAATGTCGACGTGATGCTTGGGCTGCGCGTGCAAAAAAATCTTTCACATGTGCTCAGTGGACAAGCCGAACTGAGAGATATTTTGATTGAAGGCCCCGCCGGTATCAAAATCGTGCCCGCCACCTCCGGAACGCGCTCAATGATAGAGCTGAACGAGACTCAGCACGCCGAACTTATCCGCGCTTTTAGCGACCTACAAGGTGATTTTGATGTCTTGGTTGTCGATACCGCCGCCGGTATCGGTAACACGGTCGTACGCTTCGCACGCGCCGCGCAAGATGTATTACTTGTGGTGTGTGATGAACCGACTTCAATCACCGATGCGTATGCATTGATGAAAGTGCTCAGTAAAGAGCAGGACGTATTCAAATTTAAAGTGGTTGCCAACATGGTGCGTAATTTGCGCGAAGGGCAACTGCTATTCAATAAGTTGACTAAAGTCACAGATCGGTTTTTAGATGTCGCGATAGAATTGGCCGCCATAATTCCGTTCGATGACAATATTCGTCTGGCGGTACGCAAACAAAAACCGTTGGTCTTAATGCAGCCTCGGTCTCCCGCGTCATTAGCAATTAAAGCCCTTGCGCAGCGTGCGCTCGACTGGCCAGTGCCGGCGCAGCCTGGCGGGCATCTCGAATTTTTCCTTGAACAATTAATAGGATCGGCCGATAACGGTAAGAAGCAGGATGTTGCCAATGAATAAAGCGGCTGTTTACAGTGCCCATGCCGATAATCGCCAAGCGATTATCGAACAACACACGGGTCTCGTGAAGCGCATAGCTCATCACATGATGGCGCGTCTTCCCGCGAGCGTTCAGGTCGATGATCTGATCCAATCCGGCATGATTGGCTTACTGGAAGCAGCACGAAACTTTGACAATAGCAAAGGCGCGAGCTTTGAAACCTTTGCGGGCATTCGTATTCGCGGCGCAATGTTAGACGAGATACGCCGTGGTGACTGGGCGCCGCGCTCAGTGCATCGCAATCATCGGCGTGTACTCGAAGCGATTCGACAGGTCGAAAACGAAACCGGGCGTGATGCCAAAGATGTCGAAGTTGCCGAAAAATTAGAAATGCCGCTCGAGGAATACCACGCTATTTTGCGCGATGTAAACTCGGGACGAATTATCGGAATTGAAGATCTAGGCGTCTCCGAAGATGCTATTATGCCCGAGCAAGTAACCGGTGCAAACTACGAGCCGCAGAAAGACGTTGAAAACGATGCCTTTCATCGCGCACTGGTCGAAACTATCTCGGGTTTACCCGAACGTGAAGCATTAGTGCTTTCGTTGTATTATGATGAGGAACTTAACCTGAAAGAAATCGGTGAAGTTCTCAGCGTGAGCGAATCACGCGTGAGCCAAATTCATAGCCAAGCAATGATGCGCTTAAAAACACGCATGCAGAGCTGGGTAGAGTAATTATCGTAGTAATCGAGAGCCCAAGTGGAGGGAGCTTTGGATAAAAACATGAAAATTCTTGTTGTTGATGACTTTTCAACAATGAGACGAATCATCAAAAATCTTCTTCGTGACCTTGGATTCACCAACATCCAAGAAGCTGACGATGGCAACACCGCATTACCGATGCTCCAACAAGGTGACTTTGATTTTGTCGTAACTGACTGGAACATGCCGGGGATGCAAGGTATCGACTTACTTAAGGAAATTCGTAAAGACGATGACCTCGCGCACTTACCCGTGTTAATGGTCACGGCCGAAGCCAAACGTGAGCAAATTATTCAAGCCGCACAAGCTGGTGTGAACGGCTACATTGTGAAGCCTTTCACCGCTGTAACGTTGAAAGAGAAGCTCGATAAAATCTTTGAACGTATCAGTTAGTGGGCACGGCTATGGTAAAACCATCAGCAAGCATATCGCTCAAGCAAGCGAAGCAATTGGTTGAGTGGCTTGAAGCGGGAGAGCAGTCTAAAGCCGATCAATGGCTAGACGATTTCCATCAAGAGCATGATGACAAGTTGTTCACCTCTGTCGGGCAACTCACCCGAGACCTGCATGAAGCCTTGCAAGACTTCCAACTCGATCCGCGTATCATGCAACTGACACAAGACGATTTGCCCGATGCGCAGAATCGTCTGCAATATGTGATTGAAAAAACAGAAGACGCGGCTAACCGCACGATGGACGCCGTCGAAGCCTGTCTGCCCATGACGGATGAGATGCATCAGCGCGTAGAGCAGGTGATGCCTGCGTGGCAGCGCCTCATGAGCAACGATATTCAGTTAAATGAATTCAAAGAAATGTGTCATCAAGTCGATGCGTTAATGCGCGAATGTGGACAAAACATGCCGCAGATCCATGGTTTGATGACAGAAGTGCTCATGGCGCAGGACTATCAAGATATTACCGGTCAGATCATCCGTCGGGTGATTCAACTCGTAGAAGACGTTGAGAAAAATCTGATCGAGCTGCTCAAGTTGTTTGGTGAAGAGCAAAAATCTCAAGCTAAACAAAATGTAAAAGCAGTCGATAAGAATGCAGCAGAAGGACCGATCATAAACCCTGAGCAACGCGACGATGTTGTAGAAAATCAGGATGACGTGGACGACTTATTATCAAGCTTAGGTTTCTAGGAGAGAGCAGCGCATGAGCTTTGAGATGGACGAAGAGATCTTACAGGATTTCTTAATCGAGGCAGCAGAAATCCTCGAGCAGTTATCCGAGCAACTCGTTCAATTAGAAAACGACCCCGAAAACAAAGATCTCCTCAATGCGATTTTTAGAGGATTTCATACCGTAAAAGGGGGCGCCGGCTTTCTTGCCGTTTCGGCACTGGTCGATACCTGTCATGGTGCAGAAAACGTGTTCGATACCTTGCGTAACGGACAACGCACAGTCACGTCTGACCTCATGGACGTGATCCTGCAAGCGCTCGACACCATCAATGCCCAATTTGCTCAATTACAAGCGCGAGAGGAACCCGAAGCCGCTGACAGCGAGCTCCTCGAAACCCTCCACAAGCTCTCCCAACCCGAATCTGAAGACGACACCGCCGCCGACGACGCCGCCGCCGACGCCGCCGACGACGACGCCGACGTACGTCGCGCCTCCGGCGCGACAAATGACGTCGCCGCCGATACCAACGTAGGTCGCGCCTCTGGCGCGACAAACGATGCCGAAAACACAGTCGACGACATCCAAGAAGACGAATTCGAAGCCCTGCTCGACGAACTCCACGGCAAAGGCCAAGGCCCCGGTGCCTCAAAAACAGCCAATAAAAAAGAAGCACCAAACACCCACACCGATAACGACGAGATCACAGACGACGAATTCGAAGCCTTGCTCGACGAACTCCACGGTTCGGGTAAAGCCCCAACCAGCGCAGAAAAACAGCAAGAAGAACAAAAATCAGCCAGCAAAAGCGACAGCGACGAAATTACCGATGACGAGTTTGAAGCGCTGCTCGACGATCTGCACGGCAAAGGCAAGGCCCCTAAAGTCAACAAAACCGCAGAAAAGCCAGCGCAACAACCTGCAGCAGCCAAAAAGCCCGAGCCTCAAAAAGCAGCGCCTAAAAAGCCCGAGCCGAAAAAAGCTGAACCATCAAAAGAACAAGCCAAGCAGCCGGCGAAAAAGCCCGCCGCGCCGCCACCACCGCCCCCAGAAACCACTGTGCGAGTGGATACCAAGCGTCTTGATGAGATCATGAACATGGTCGGTGAGCTCGTGTTAGTACGAAACCGCCTGTTAAGCCTCAGCAACAGCGACGATCAAAAGCACGAAGAAATGAGCAAAGCCATCGCCAACCTCGATGTCGTAACCGGCGATCTGCAAGGCTCGGTGATGAAAACCCGAATGCAGCCTATTAAGAAAGTCTTTGGCCGCTTCCCGCGGGTCGTGCGTGATCTGGCACGTAGCCTGAAAAAAGAAATTAATCTCGAGATGCACGGCGAAGAAACCGACCTCGATAAAAATTTAGTCGAAGCACTCGCTGACCCACTGGTGCATTTGGTGCGCAACTCGGTCGATCACGGCATCGAAATGCCCGATGAGCGCCAAGCAAAAGGCAAACCCCGCGAGGGAATGGTGACGCTATCGGCGTCACAAGAGGGTGACCACATTATGTTGTCTATTAAAGACGACGGTGCGGGGATGGATGCCGAAAAACTCAAACAAATCGCAATTAAGCGGGGCGTTCTCGATGAAGATGCCGCCGCGCGTATGTCCAACGAAGATGCCTACAATCTGATTTTTGCCGCCGGTTTCTCAACCAAAGAGCAAGTGTCGGATATCTCGGGTCGTGGCGTCGGAATGGACGTGGTAAAAACCAAAATCAGTCAATTGAACGGTAGTATTAAAATTGAATCAGAGCTCGGTAAAGGCACTGAACTACTCATCAAAGTACCGCTCACGCTGGCGATCTTACCGACCTTAATGGTCGAGGTAAAAGATCAGACGTTTGCACTGCCGCTCGCCGTGGTCAGTGAAATTATCGACTTGGATATGGCAAAGACCAATACCGTCGATGGTCAGTTGACATTGATCGTGCGTAAACGAGCGATTCCTCTATTTTTCTTAGAGCATTGGCTGACGCGCCGACCAGAGCGTAATAAGCGAAACGAAAACGGTCACGTGGTTGTGGTGCAGATCGGCAACCAACAAGTGGGTTTTGTGGTCGATGCGCTGATCGGTCAAGAAGAAGTGGTGATAAAACCACTTGATAAACTATTGCAAGGGACGCCAGGCATGGCGGGAGCGACCATTACCAGTGATGGTGGTATCGCGTTAATCATTGATGTGCCAAGTATGCTCAAGTACTACGCGAAACGATAACGGGTAACACTAAAAATGACAGTGAGTGTTTTAGTGGTCGATGACTCGGCGTTCTTCCGACGCCGAGTAACAGAGATTCTTGAAAGTAATAGCCAGATAAAAGTCATCGGTTCAGCAAACGATGGCCGTCAAGCCGTTGAGCAAGCAAAAAGCTTACGTCCCGATGTCATCACCATGGATATCGAGATGCCCGTGATGAACGGCATCGACGCAGTCCGTGAAATCATGCGTGATGCACCTTGTCCTATTTTGATGTTTAGCTCGTTGACGCATGAAGGCGCCACGGCAACGCTGAACGCGTTAGAAGCAGGCGCGGCGGACTTTTTGCCGAAGAAGTTTGAAGACGTTGCGCGTAATCGCGAAGAAGCAGTCAAAACCCTGCAGGATCGCGTCATTGCAATAGCTGCCAAACCGAGCATTCGCCGTCGGCCTTCAGCACGTACAACCAGCCCAACGCCACCCCCGCGTTCAATAACGCCGCGTGAAAGCACCCGTTCTCGGACCTTTGGCGATCGTACATCGACGCGCTCGACAGTCGCGCGTGAACCGGCGCCGCGTGAAGCACCGTCGACTGCCGCACCGGTTGCGACCGAACGGCTAACCATTAATCGAGCATACCAAGTACTCGCGATAGGAACCTCCACCGGAGGACCCGTTGCGCTGCAAAAAATTTTGACGCAGCTGCCACAGAACTTTCCGTATCCGATCGTGATGGTACAGCACATGCCAGCGGCGTTTACCAAAGCGTTCTCGCAACGACTCGATGGCTTGTGCAAAATCTGTGTACGAGAAGCGGAAGATGGCGATAACTTACAGCCTGGAGTTGCCTATTTAGCCCCCGGCGGTAAACAAATGTTAGTGGAAGGGCGAGCCGGAGCAGCACGCTTACGAATTCGCGAAGATAACTCCGGGCGTATTACCTATAAACCCAGTGTCGACCTGACCTTTGCCAGCTTATCCAAAGCTTACGGTGGTAAAGTGCTGGGGGTCATTTTAACCGGGATGGGTGCGGATGGTCGCGAGGGCGCGCGCATGCTTAAAGAGCAGGGTGCAACCATCTGGGCACAGGATGAAGCCAGCTGTGTCGTGTACGGCATGCCGCAAGCGGTCGCAAGCGCGGGTATTTCAACCCGCAGTGTCAGTTTAAACCAAATGGCGAGTGCGTTACTGACCGAAGTCGGTTACGGAGGTTAAGCCATGCATGTGTGGACCATCGCAAACCAAAAAGGCGGCGTAGGTAAAACGACTACAACAGTGGCGTTAGCCGGCTTATTGCAACAGCGAGGTCAACGCGTGTTGTGTATCGACATCGATCCGCATGCATCGCTTACTTTTTATTTCGGTATTGATGCAGAAGAGCTCGATGCGACTGCGTACGACGTGTTCGCGATGGGTAAAAACGTTGATAAAGAAACAACGAAAAGTGCGATTGTCGCGACCGAACATGAGCACCTCGATGTCATGCCCGCGAGTATGGCGCTCGCGACGCTAGACCGTAAGCTCGGTACCCAAGGCGGTATGGGGCTGGTTCTGCAACGGGCGTTAGCGCACGTCGAGCATCGTTATGATTACGTACTAATTGATGTGCCACCCGTGCTGGGGGTACTGATGGTCAACGCCCTGGCATGTTGTGAGCGAGTATTAATTCCGGTACAAACCGAGCCACTCGCGCTGAAAGGCTTAGAACGAATGATGCGAACGCTCGCTTTAATCCAAAAATCTCGAGGACAAGCGCATCAGTATACGATTATCCCGACCCTTTACGATAAACGGACGCGGGCGTCGTTAGATACCTATAAAAAGCTGGCACAGCGTTACGGTAAAAGCGTGTGGAATGGCATGATTCCAATTGATACAAAGTTCCGTGATGCGAGTAATGAACAGTTACCGCCTTCCATGTTTGCGCCTCAATCGCGCGGCGTATTGGCTTATCAAACTCTGCTGACTTATCTGCAGCAGTTGAACCTATAGGAGGTCATGTGAGTCGCTCAAACTACCAAAGTGAACAAGCCATGACCGAGTACCTCGATGCCCTATTGCTAGAGGAAGAGCCCGCCCCGGTTGATTTCGATGACTCGCCTGTGCGGGCATTACTTGAGCGCGCTACGCCTAAGATCCAGACGCTTAAGCCTGAGCCTGTGAGTGAACCAGAACCTGCGCTGAAAACCGAGCCAGCATTGACACCGGAACCTGAACGGGCACCGGAACCAGAGTCTGTGCCGGACGTGCCGGAGTCGGTAGCCGAACAGGACTTCACGCAGACGGAAGTCGCCAAAGCTACAGAAACTGCGGTTGACGCCGATATGCAAGATGACGGCGCAACTCCGCCGCCAACCGACGCGATGATGGAATACCAAGAGAATGACTTCCAAGCGTTATTTTTTAAAGTGGCAGGGCTGACACTCGCCGTGCCATTAAAGAGCTTAGGTGGCATTCACACGTTAGGTAAAATCAGTCCACTGTTTGGCAAACCGCCTTGGTTTAAGGGCATCATGAACGAGCGTGGTAACAAGCTGCAGGCGGTTGATACCGCACGCTGGGTGATGCCCGAAAAGCTCACTGCAGAAGTCGAAGACGGTATTAAATACGAGTATATGATTACATTGAGTGATAGCCCATGGGGACTGTTGTGCGAGGAACTGGTCGATAGCGAACCCTTGCAGCCCGATGCGATTCAATGGCGTAACGGCCCCAATCAAAAGCGACCTTGGCTCGCGGGTGTCGTGCGCAATAGAATGTGCGCATTACTCGATGTAAACGAATTAATTAAACTGCTAGATAAAGGCTTGGGTCATACGCAAAATGGCCCACACAATGAATCGGAGTCATAGTATGGCAACTGAAAACCGCAAAACAAAACAACAAGCTGAAGTCGATAGCAATGATGAAGTGCTTCAGTGGGTGACTTTTCAGCTCGAAGAGGAAACCTACGGCATTAACGTCATGCAGGTGCAAGAAGTGTTGCGCTACAGCGAGATTGCGCCAGTGCCGGGTGCGCCGGATTATGTACTCGGCATCATTAATTTGCGTGGCAACGTGGTCACCGTTATTGATACACGTCTGCGCTTTGGTTTGCCAGAAAACGAAATCACCGATAACACACGCATCGTGATTATTGAGTCGGATAAGCAAGTCATCGGTATTCTCGTTGATAGCGTTGCTGAGGTGGTTTATCTGAAGAAATCTGAGATCGATAGTGCACCGAACGTGGGTACCGAAGAAAGCGCGCGGTTTATTCAAGGTGTCTCGAACCGAGATGGCGAGTTGTTGATCCTTGTCGACTTAGATAAAATGCTGACCGATGAAGAGTGGGATGAAATTTCGCGGTTAGGATAAAACTATTTGATGACTTCAATAACTGTTTGGCTAGCAGCAGCGGCGCTGATGCTAGCTATTGTTGCACTGATCGTAGCGGTAATGACCAGCCGCAAGCATACCGAATTATTAGAACGACAACAGCAACGCCTATTAATGCTGACCGAAGCGCTGGGCGCGTTGCAAAACACGCCTTCAGAACCCGAAACAGAAGACAATCAGGCACAATTGCAGCCGCTCTATGAGGCGCTTGAAAAATTGCGAGCTCAGCAACAAGCGCTCCATCAGCAGCAACAGCAATTTGCCAGCACGATAAAGCAGCTAGAGCAACAAGAGCCCGAGGTGAAGCTGTATCAGCGAGCCGCGAAACTGGTCGAGCAGGGCGCCAGTGTTGACGATCTTATGCAAGCCTGTGACCTACCCCGTGCCGAGGCAGAGCTGATGCTCGCCATGCATCAGCGTAGTTAGTACCAACTATCGGGAAATCGCCCATCCAGTAGATAAGAAAACGCAATCAGTTCCGCGATGAGCACGTACAGCTCTCGCGGAATTTCTTCACCCACGTTAAGCCGCGCCAATGAATCAGATAACATGGGATCTTCGTGTACCATCACGCCATGCGCTTTAGCCACTTCAATAATCTCTTCTGCAAGCTCATCAAACCCTTTTGCGATCACCTGAGGCGCATTTAAGCCGTCGTAGGATAAGCCAATCGCTTGCTTGTGTTTACTATCGCTCATACCGTCACCCGAATGATGCCGCTGTGTTGTTGTGCGAGCGTGTCAGGCACTTTGCCTTGTTTAACCTGAAAGTCCACGCTAGCCACTTCTAATGTCGTTAAACGTTGCTCTAACTCTGGCAGTTGTTGCTGAAGATGCTGCTGCGCTGCCAACGATTCGGTATAAAATTGCACGCGCGTGCCGCCCACTTGATAACGCCCTTTAACTAACATCGGGCCCCACTGCTTAAGTTCAAAGCGCAAGTTAAATAGCCACACCGAACGTTCGGTATGTTCATCATTGTGTTCATCGGGCTCGCGCTTAATCAGCAACTCAGTACTGGTTTCGCTGAGTGGGTTCTGCGATGGCAATAGCAAGTAGAATTCCGGTTGCTGACTGGGACTATCCTGAAGCCGCATCTGGCTGCTCTGTACCGCGTTCATTGTTTGCGACAACGTGCTCAACAAGCGCTGTAACTGCGCCATCGGTTGCTGTAGCAGTTGCGTATTGAGTCGCTCCCGCACCTCTGCGGTCATTGGCGTCGAGGCGTCTAAACGGCGCTCACTACCGGGATTGCGCTCAGCCGAACCACGCATGATTTGGTCTAACACGGCTTGGCTCAAGCCTTTGGCTGCTTGCGACGAAGCACCAGACTGTTGTGTCTGTAAACGAAGGCCGAGTAACGCCACAATCAGTTTGCCGACCACACCAAACTGATGACTCGGTTGCGGGCTTACCGGTTTCGCCGCAAACCAGTCATTCACATAGCGCGTGAGTTGTTGCGGCTGAGTCAATTGCTCGGCTTGGGGGAGCTGCGCCAATACCAGATTCAATAAATTTTTTACTTCGCCGTGCTGAGGTGACGTGGCGGCGAGGGTTTGCTGCAAAAATTGCGTCAGTTGCGCCGGCGTCATTGTTTGTGTTTGTTTGACAAAACGCCCATCAACAGCCGTCGGTTCAGCCATTGCCGCTGGCATCAGCCCACTCCGGGATTGTGCGAGTTGCGCCGGTTCACGCGTGAGTTGTTGCAGTAACGAACGCAAAATAGCGGGGGGCATCTGCGCTATCGGTACGCGCACGTCGCTAACTACACGAGCACTGCTCTGCAACTGTAATGTAAGCTGCGCTTGGAATATCTTGACCGCGGTGAGTGTCACTGATAGTGGACTCAATGGAGTAGATGACACCGGGTTTTGCCTACTTGCGGCGACCTGCACCTGTTGGTTCAATTGTTGGCCGAGCGACTCGGCCAGTGCTTTTTGTAACGTAGGCGGCAAGTCACGAAGGGCGATCGCGGCGCGATTTGGTGTTGTTGCCGTTGAATGAGTCTGACTCGTCGAACTTGGCAGGCGGAGCGTGGCATCGCTTTGCAGAATCCGCTCAACAAGTCGCATCACTGCAGTGTGTTGCGCCTTTGCTCCCAAAGGCGGTTGATGTTCACCGCTCGCCCGCAGCGCCAGTTGCTCAACTTGTTGCTGTATCGTGTTGACTGTCCCAGCAGGCAAGTGCAACTGAGCGTTGATTTGAGCTCCGCCAAACGCGCGTGGCTGAGGAACCGTGCTACTGAGCTGCGAGGTGAGCGCATTGAAGAGACTTTGTCGGGCGTGTTGTTGGGCTTGGTCAACTTTGGCTAGCGGCGTGTGAGCTGACGTCTGGGCAGCCTTATCCGATGACGTCGTTAAAGACTGCATCGCTTGTTGTAATAACTGTTTAATTTGCATGACGCATTGCCCCTACCCAGATCATGAAAAGCGACCGTTTTACGTGGCTTTTTCGGCAAATATTGTGGTAAACTCGAGCCAATTTTCACATCATTTGCAGACACTATCGTAGCCTTGATGAAGCATAAAACAACAGAACCTCTGCCCCGACTGCGAGCGCACGAACTTTCATCAGTTCGCGGCGGGCGTACCCTGTTTGAACACGTTTCCTTCGAGGTCCACGCGGGCGAACTTTGGCAAATCACGGGCGCCAACGGTGCTGGCAAATCAACGCTACTCAGAATGCTGGCTGGACTGATGCCAAGCAGTAGCGGTCGTATCGAGTTTAACAACCAACCCATACAGTATGACCGTAGTGTCTATCATCAGCAACTGCTGTTTATCGGTCATAAGCCCGCAGTAAAAGCCGAGCTAACCGCCTTAGAAAACGTCTACTGGCAACGCCGCTTGAGTGGCGATAAAACAGCACAGCAAGACAGTTCCAGTGATTGGGATCTGCTCGAGACAATTGGCCTTCTGGGGCTCGAGGATGAAGTCACAGGTCGGCTTTCTGCGGGGCAACAGCGTCGTGTTGCGCTCACCCGCTTATGGCATAGCCAAGCCCCTTTATGGATACTGGACGAACCCTTTACCGCACTCGATGTAAAGGGGATCGCCATGCTACAACAGCGGTTTCAGACCCATTTAGGGCAAGGCGGCAGCATTGTAATGACCTCACATCAAGCATTATCGCTGGCGAGTTTAAATCCTAAGCAACGGCACCTGGGTGAGACCTACGCCAATGCCATGGGAGCACAGTCATGAGCGCATTGCAGTTGTGGCGTTCGGTGCTCAGCAAAGATTTACGTCTCGCCGCGCGTCGGCGCTCAGATGCGATTAATCCGCTCATTTTCTTGTTGATGGTGATCACGTTATTCCCGCTGGGGGTTGGACCCGGACCCGATATACTCAGTCGTATTGCACCGGGGATCATCTGGGTGGCGGCTTTACTCGCCACACTGCTGGGTGTCGATCGCATTTTTAAAGATGACTATGCCGACGGTTCGCTCGAACAACTGTGTTTGTTGCCACAACCCCTTGCCTTTACAGTCAGCGCAAAAATGGTTTCGCATTGGCTGTTGAGTGGATTGCCATTAGTGATACTCTCGCCGCTACTGGCATTACTGTTGAATTTACCAGGCTCAGCGTATGGCGCACTGAGTCTATCGCTGTTATTCGGTACGCCAGCACTTAGTGCCTTGGCGGCAACAGGGGCTTCGTTGACGTTGCCGTTGCAGCGCGGGAGTGCCTTAGTCAGTTTAATTTTATTGCCATTGTTTATTCCCATACTAATTTTTGCCACCTCGGCAGTCGAAAGTGCAGGAATGGGCATGGCTGTGCACGGACAGTTGGCTATTTTGGCAGCCATATCCGTATTAACGGTAACATTAGCACCGCTGGCTGTCGCCGCGGGCGTTAGAATGAGTGTGAATTAATATGTGGCGTTGGTTACACCCTTATGCAAAACCCGAAGCGACTTACCGTCTAGTCGATAAGTTACTCCCATGGTTCGCCGGTTTGACGGTCGTCAGTTTACTCGTGGGCATGGTCTGGGGGCTTGCCTTTGCACCGTCGGACTACCAACAGGGCGATAGCTACCGCATTATTTATATCCACGTGCCCGCCGCTATTTTCTCCATGGGTGCGTACTTTGGTATGGCAATCTGTGGGGCGATAGCGCTGATATGGCAAATTAAAACCGCTGAGTGGGCGTTACCCGCCATCGCGCCTGTCGGCGCGGCGATGACAGCGATCGCGTTGTTCACCGGTGCAATATGGGGCAAACCCATGTGGGGCACCTGGTGGGTGTGGGATGCGCGACTAACATCCGAACTTATTTTGCTGTTTTTATATGTCGGCGTCATGGCGCTGTATGCCGCTTTTGATGATGCCAGAACAGGAGCAAAAGCCGCTTCGATTCTCGCGATTGTCGGGGTCGTCAATCTGCCCATTATCCATTACTCGGTCGAGTGGTGGAACACCTTGCATCAAGGTGCCACGATTACCAAATTAGAGCGTCCGTCGATCGCTACAAGCATGTTGTGGCCGCTGCTTATTAGTTTATTAGGTTTTATGTTACTGACCGCGACCTTAGTGCTGATGCGTTACAAAAATCAGTTACTTAAGCACGAGCTCAATCGTCCGTGGGCACAAGCAGAGCTCGCACAAGACAGCAGCGCAGTCGTCGAGGAGGAACGCTAATGGCATTTTCTAGTTTTAGCGAATTTGTACACATGGGGGGCTACGGACTGTATGTGTGGTCGTCTTTTTTTCTGACTTTTTTAGTGATTGCAGGTGTTGCCTTAGAAACCAGTGTACAGCGGCGACGTTTGCAGAAGGAAAGCTTAAAAGTTCAACGTCGTAAACAGCGTCTTGCGCGTCGTTCGCTACAAGCGAGTGCTGAGGAGTAGAGGTATGAACCCGCGTCGTAAAAAACGGTTAACTTGGGTAGTAGTGCTAATTATTGGTGTTGGCACAGCCTTAGGTTTAATGCTGTATGCCATGAGCCACAGTATCAATTTATTCTATACACCGAGTGACTTTGAACAGGTCGAGGCGGGCAAGCAACCGCCCGAAGTCGGTCAACGTATGCGGATTGGCGGTATGGTCGTAGAAGGCTCGGTCAATCGTGATCCAGAAACACTCGAGGTGAGCTTTAAAGTCACCGATACCGGGCCCGAAGTGACCATTCTTTACCAAGGTATTTTGCCGGACTTATTCCGCGAGGGACAAGGTATCGTTGCTCAGGGCGAGCTTATCGCACCGCGCACGTTGCAGGCGAGTGAAGTATTGGCAAAGCATGACGAGGAGTACATGCCGCCCGACCTCGCCGAAAAAATGAAAGGCATTAAGCATGTTAATCCGAATCAACCAGCTGAGCAAAAGGAGACCCCATGATTGCTGAGCTTGGTCATCTAAGTATTGCTATCGCTTTAGCTTTTTCCGCCTTGTTGGCAGGCTATGCACTGATAGGTGCACAACGGGGTCACGGCGGCATGATGAGCCTGTCACGACCGCTGGCGATAGGGCAGTTTGTATTTACTGCAATCGCGTTCACCTTGTTAGTCACTGCCTTCGTACAAAATGATTTTAGCATTGCCTATGTTGCAGCCAACTCCAATACCCAACTCCCATGGTTTTATCGCATCACCGCAGTGTGGGGCTCGCATGAAGGCTCTTTCCTCCTCTGGATGCTGATGCAGGCGGGCTGGATTGCAGCGGTTGCTTTATTCTCGCGTTCAATGCCATTACCCATGGTCGCGCGCGTGCTGGGTATTTTGGGTCTTATCAGCATCGGGTTTTATTTGTTTATGCTGACAGTGTCGAATCCGTTCGACCGCAGTTTGCCGATCATTCCGGTCGACGGCAATGACCTCAACCCATTGTTGCAAGACCCCGGCATGATCATTCATCCGCCCTTGTTGTATATGGGCTATGTCGGTTTCTCAGTGGCGTTCGCCTTTGCTATCGCGGCATTGATGTCCGGCAAATTAGATGCGGCGTGGGCGCGTTGGTCGCGCCCTTGGACGCTCGCCGCGTGGATGTTCCTCACGGTGGGAATTGCCGTGGGTAGTTGGTGGGCGTATTACGAACTCGGCTGGGGTGGCTGGTGGTTCTGGGATCCCGTTGAAAACGCGAGCTTTATGCCATGGCTGGTAGGTACGGCACTGATCCACTCCTTAGCCGTAACCGAAAAACGCGGCAGCTTTAAATCCTGGACCGTATTACTGGCGATAGCCGCATTCAGCTTAAGCCTGCTCGGCACCTTCTTAGTACGATCGGGCGTTTTGGTATCGGTGCACGCTTTTGCCTCCGATCCAACGCGCGGCTTATTTATACTGGTGTTGTTGGCGATCGTGATTGGTGGCTCATTGGCACTCTATGGCTGGCGCGCTTCGCAAATGCAAGGTTACAGTCGCTATGAAGCCGCCTCGCGTGAAGTATTCTTATTAGCCAATAATGTCTTATTGATGGCGGCTATGGTGGTGGTGCTGTTAGGTACCTTGCTGCCGCTTGTTTATAAGCAACTCGGGTTAGGCTCAATCTCAATCGGCGAACCGTTCTTTAACGAACTGTATAGCTACCTTATTGTACCTTTCGCATTGATGCTTGGCGTCGGACCCTGGATGCGCTGGCGTCGACAACCCTTAGCGCCGCTATTAAAGCCATTGTTGCTGTGTTTAGCGCTGGCGGCGCTATTAGCCGTCGTGCTCCCCAAAATTTGGGCAAATCAGATGCATCTTTGGGCGGTGCTGGGTTTGTTCCTCGGGCTTTGGGTTGCTTTAGCAACCGTCACCGACGTACTGCAAAGTGTGCAACAACGGGGTGGCGATGTCAGTGCCTTGCGCCGGATTCCCGCCAGCCAGTGGGGCATGGTGCTAGGCCATATTGGCTTTGCGGTCACCCTGGTGGGTGTGGCGCTGGTATCGCACTACGAAACCGAGCGTGATATTTCGATTGAGCCGGGACAAACCGTGAATGTTGGTGAGTATGACCTGACCTTTGAGCATTTAAAACACAGAGAAGGCCCCAACTACGATTCCGACCACGGTGTGTTTACCGTGAGCGAAGACGGTGAGCGGGTCACACAGGTAGTGAGTGAAAAACGCTTTTATCGCGTGCAACGCATGAGTATGACCGAAGTCGGCCTCGATTCGGGCCTGCTGCGTGATCTCTATGTCGCAATGGGCGAGCCGTTAGAACAAGGCCAAGGAAACCAAACCAAGTGGGCGGTGCGTTTTTACACCAAGCCCTTCGTGCGGTGGATCTGGTTAGGCGCGTTAATTATGGCAGCGGGGGGGCTTATCGCAATGGCCGATAAGCGATATCGCAAGCGTAAGCAGGGAGTTCAGGCATGAGTACACAAGAGACGCATAACGCAAGTAAAAAGTGGATCGTGCTGTTTGTGCCGTTGATTCTGTTTATTGTTTTGGTGGTATTTCTGCTCAAGGGGCTCGGTAAAGATCCCACGCATCTTGAGTCGGTGTTGATTAATAAACCGGTGCCGGAGTTCAGCGCCGAGGATTTGTTTGATCCCACCACGCAACACAGTGAACAGGTACTCAAAAAGGGACCCTTACTGTTTAACGTTTGGGCGACTTGGTGCCCCACCTGTCGCGCCGAGCATGAGTTTCTTAACGAACTTGCAGCGCAGGGCATACCTATTGTCGGGTTAAACTACAAAGACGACTCACGCGGCAAGGCAATGGACTGGCTCAATACTCTAGGCGACCCTTACATCGTCAATCTGTACGATCCAGAAGGTAAGGTCGCCTTCGAGTTCGGTGTCTATGGAGCACCAGAAACTTATTTTATCGATGCCGACGGACGTGTCCGCTATCGCCATGTGGGTGATGTGAATCCTCGTAACTGGGAGAACCAGCTAAAAGCGATTTATCAGCAGATGGTGCAGGAGGCGAAACAGTAATGCGAACCTTAACCAGCAGCGTCATCGGCGCGTTAGCACTAGTGGCGATGTTATTTAGCCTGTATGCCACCGCGCAAGCATCGATTCGTGAGCATGAGTTTGAGACCGAAGCACAGCGCCAGTTGTATCAAACGCTCACACAAGAACTCCGATGCCCTAAATGCCAAAACCAAAACATTGCCGATTCAAACGCGCCGCTTTCAGCTGATATGCGCGACCGCACTTACACCATGATCATGGAAGGTAAGAGTCGAGAAGAAATCATTGACTATATGGTCGCTCGTTACGGCAATTTCGTGCATTATCGTCCGCCGTTTAATTGGTACACCAGTATCCTCTGGTGGGGACCGTTGCTGATTATCGCGATCGGCATTGGCGTGGCGTGGGTAATGTCTCGCAAACGCAAGCAGCCGCTTGAGCTCTCGGCCGAAGAGCAAGAGCGACTCGAACAGTTAAGGAAGCCAGACCATGATTAAGTTGTATTTGGCGATGGCGGTATTGTTAATAATCGCAGTTATCATTGTTTTACTAGCGGGGCTTCGACAGCGTCGACAAAATGTTGACCGCGAGAGTGAAAACCGTGATTGGTACGAACAACGTCTTGCCGAGCTTGAACAAGATAAAAACAAGCAACGTATCTCGCAAGAAACGTTCGAAGAAGCGAAGCTGGAGCTCGATAAAACCTTTATTAGCGACAGTCGTGATATCGAAGGCGAAGTCACGTGGAAACGCGCCAATCCATTTATTCCTATCGCGATTATTTTAGCGATAGCGGTTGGCTTTTACGCGATGTTTGGAAGTTGGTCTTTGCAAAAACAAGCGGATGATGCGCTTGCGCAGTTGCCCGAGTTAGGTCAACGCTTGTTGCAGGAGCAACAACAGGCCGATGTTGAATCCATGCAGACATTTGCCTTGGGCATGCGTCAAAAGCTAGCCGCAAAACCCGATGACCCGATGGCGTGGTGGTTATACGCTGGGATCATGTCAGATTTACGTCAATTTGACCAAGCCCAACAGGCGTTTGAAAAGTCGCTGGCGTTGGCACCGAACCGAACTGGCACCTTAATTAGCTACGCGCGCTTTTTAATGTCATCGCCGACCGAAGAACGTCTGCGTAAAGCCGCCGGTATGTTGGCGCGCGTATTACAGCAGCAACCGACGCACATCGAGGCATTGTCATTGACCGGTTTTGTCGCCTATGAGCGAGGCGACTGGAAACAAGCTATTGCGGCATGGCAGCAACTAATGCCATTGCTCGATAACGAGTCTCAGCGTAGCAATGCGGTTCAGCAGGCGATCGCCGACGCGCAGCAAAAACTGCAAGCCGCCGATCGCAGTGTCACGGTCACCGTTTCCTTAGGCGAACAAATGCGTGACCAATTACCGCAACAAGGCACCTTATTTATTTACGTCACGGCAACGCAAGGACCCCCCATGCCTGCGGCGGTTAAACGTCTCGCCGTTAATGATTGGCCGGTGACGGTCACCTTGACCGATGCTGACTCGATGTTGCCCGATTATCGCTTGAGCGGGTTAGATCAATGGCAAGTGAAGGCGATGGTATCGCAGGACGATAAAATTGACCGTGAAGCCGGTGATCTCTTTGCCGAGCCAATGACTATAAATGCACAGCGTTCGGTAGAAGTAGCGCTGACTCTTAATCAAAAAGTAACGGAAGTAGCGAATGACTAATTGGCTTAAAACCGCACCTAAGTGGGCCTTGCTCGCCAGTACATTGGCTTTGGGTGCATGTTCCTCACAACCAGACGACCCGTACGCCGACCCGCGTGACCCGTTTGAGGATACCAACCGCGCCGTGTGGGACTTTAACCGTGAGTTAGATAAAGCGGTTATCAAGCCGGCCGCAGAAGTGTATGAAAATGTGCCTGAACCGGTGCGTAATTCACTCTATCGTGCGCTTGAGAACCTGCAAGAGCCTTGGTCATTCGTCAATAATCTGCTGCAAGGCCAGTTTACCGACGCCGGTGTCACGGCAGGGCGCTTCTTCTTTAACAGTACAATTGGCCTGCTCGGGTTACTTGATCCAGCCACCGAAATGGGACTAACTAAGCGCGAAGAAAGCTTGGGTCAAACCCTTGCTGTATGGGGCGTGCCCAATGGTCCGTTCCTAATGCTACCCGTGTTAGGTCCAACGGTGGTTATCGACCGAGGCACTGACTGGGTGGACAGTAACTACTTTCCATATACCGAGATCAGCGATGACTGGGATATCCCGCGTTATACAGTAAAAGGCTTGTCGTTACGTTTGCGATTACGCGACCAAGAGCAAGTGTTAGAGAACTCGCTTGATCCCTACACCTTCGTAAAAGAAGCCTATTACCAAAACTGGAACTACGAAGTTTACGACGGTAATCCGCCGCCAGACGTCGAAGCAGACGAGGCTGAGTTCACTGAGCAACCCTAGCTTCTCGTTATCTATCGAAAACCTCGTATTGACGCAGGTACTTCCTTGGACGATGCTTAAATGAATCGTCCGAGGATAGGTATACCTGAATGAGTCAAAAACATGTCTTACTGATTGAAGATGATCGTGTGTTTCAATCAGTGGTTGAGCAGTTTCTCATCCAGCAAAATTATGCAGTACACTGCGTAGAATATGGTGAGCAAGGCGTATTCTGGTGTCAGCAAAATACGCCTGATATCGTTCTGTGTGATCTCATGTTACCGGATATTAACGGCCTAGAGGTTATTGAGCGGCTACTCAGCCTGGCGCCTCATTTACCCGTGATTGTCATTTCTGCCAGCGACGACATGGGTGATATTCGTGAAGCGGTGCGATTAGGTGCGTGGGATTACTTGGTCAAGCCTATCGACAGGCTAGATACCATTACGCAGGCGATCGAACATTGCCTACAGCGGCATCGCCTCGAAGAAACTTATGTGAGCGATATCTGGGAACTCGATAGCCACATTAACCAACTCTATCAAGACGACCATATCGTCGCACGCTTAGCCAACGATCTCCTTGCCAAGCAACCCTTAAACGTCGGTGACTATCACATCGAAAGCCAAGTAGCGGCGGGAGCAGAGGCGAATATCTGGATCGACTATCGACCCTTAACAGAGGGGCGCGTGCTCATTGTCATGGCAACGGCGCACAGTCAAACCGAGCAGAACTTAATCCCGTTACTGGTACTTAAAACGCTGATTGACCCATTGATTCGTCAACACTTAGCGGGCAGTGACGATACCATTTTGGATCCGCGCAGCTTAGTGCAACACATTAACTTTGAGTTATGTCATTCGCGCGTACGTACGGCATTTGATGGTGTTTTCGCCGTGCTCGATACCGAACAGCACGCATTTCGTTGGACCCAAGTTGGTGATCGGCTGCGTATGCAACCCCAAGCAAAACCCGATTTAGCGTTGGGTATTTGGCGTCATGCAAGTTTCCACAATTATATTCAAACCAAGCTCAAGCGCGTCCATTGCCAGTTGCCCGAGGCGATTTTAAGTATTGAGCGTCAGTCGTCCTCATCCTCTTCGTCTGAATGATCCGCGCGTTGCGCTTCGAACTGACGTACTGCCTTATCCATATAAGGTAGTGACATATTGAGGGTGATAGGTTGAGTAAATAAAGGATAGCCAATACCCGCGGCGAGTAGACCCAGCGCTTTCCACCAGCCCGGTAGGTCGACAATGGCAAAAAAGATAATGCAAATAGGTACTAATTTAGCTAGGTTACATATCATACGACGAGGGACGGGCATCGCTTGTTGCGCCATTGTTAAAATAAGCGCGCGTTCTGTAAACGGATATGATTTGAGTTGCGGAACCTGTCGTGAGGTTAAATAAAATCCCATGGCACCCTACCTAGACCGTTGTTAGCAAATAAATTGGATTTGCATTATAACAGTTCGGCAAGGTATAAACGTGCCCCAATAAAAAAATGTTCGAAAAAAGGAAGAATTCATGAGCACGAAACGGGTAAAAAAAGTTGTTATCCCAGTGGCTGGGCTTGGCACACGAATGCTACCGGCGACCAAGGCAATCCCAAAAGAGATGTTGCCGTTGGTTGATCGTCCATTAATTCAATACATTGTTGAAGAATGCTCCGCAGCGGGTTTAACCGATGTAATTTTGGTAACCCACTCCAGTAAGAACTCCATCGAGAACCACTTTGACACCAGTTTCGAGCTCGAAACCACGCTAGAGCGCCGGGTAAAACGCCAGTTGCTTGAAGAAGTACAAGCCATCTGTCCTAAAGGCACCACCATCATGCACGTGCGTCAAGGCGAGGCGAAAGGCCTAGGTCATGCGGTGCTGTGCGCGCGTCCGTTGGTCGGCGATGAGCCCTTTGCAGTGGTCCTACCTGATGTACTCGTCGATTCGGCGAGCTGCGATTTACGTCAAGATAATATGGCTGAGATGGTGCGCAACTTTAAGGAAACCGGCGCGGCACAGGTAATGGTCGAGAAGGTTCCCCATGAGCAAGTCAGTAGCTATGGTATTGCTGATATCAACGGCGTTGATCTCGCCGAGGGCGAGCAAGCGCCTATTAAACAATTGGTAGAAAAACCCGAAGTGAGCAAGGCACCCTCGGATCTTGCCGTGGTAGGACGCTATGTGTTCCCGGAAACCTTATGGCCGCTGCTTGCTAAGACGCCCATTGGCGCAGGCAACGAAATCCAACTGACCGATGCGATGGCGATGTTACTCGAACAATCCCCAGTCAACGCCTACTACATGAAAGGTAAAAGCCACGATTGCGGCAATAAATTGGGTTATGCGCAGGCGTTCATCGAGCACGCAATGCGTCATCCTGCATTAGCGGATGATATGAAAAAGTACATCAAGCAATTGCAAGCGTAACGAGTCAGCTCGTTAAGCAGACGTAAAGCTTGAGGCCAGCGCTAGCCAGCGCTGGCTTCCATATCATCCGTTTGGCGCTTTGGGGCGTGTCGCAGGATCAGGTCAGCGAGTAAACGCGAGCAAGGCCCTGTTTTATCTCCTTTGGGTAACACTAAGTAAAGTGAGCCTTTGCGGCACGTACTGCCTTTTAGTTCAAGCTTACGTAACGAACCTTTCTGCATAGCGCGTTGCGCAATATAGGGCGGCAACCAGCAAAAGCCTAAGCCTGAGCGCACTAAGCGCAATGCTTCGTCAAAATGACTGACGGTCCAACGTTGCTCAGCCTTTAACCATCCGCCTTCTTCGGCAGGTTGCGTGGCTGTATCGCGGATCACGATTTGCAAATGTTGAGCAAGTTCATCTTGAGAAATAGGGGAATCTTGTTGCGCGAGCGGGTGTGAAGGATGGCAAACCAAATCCATATAATAGTCGTGGATAGGCTCTCCCAAAAAGCCTTTCGGAAGCTGATGCGTCACGACTAAATCAGCGGATTCATTGCGAATATGCTCGAGCGTTCCGGTCAGGACCGTATCTTCAATGGTGAGACGCGAACCCCGGCCATGTTCTTGAAAGTCTTTTAATGCCGGGATCAGGTCATCGCGGTCAAATACCATTTCGAGCGCCAGTTTAATCTCCGGCTCCCAGCCTTGCTCCATGTTGCAAGCGAGCTGCTCGAGCTCATACACGGTTTGAGTCAGTTGTCGCGAGCGTCGCAGCATGACCTCACCGACATGCGTTAATTCGGCCTTACGTCCCTTTATTTCTAAAAGCTGGACGCCTAACACCTGCTGAAGCTTAGAAACCGCATGGTTTAATGAAGATTGGCTTTTGTTAAGTTTCTCTGCTGCATGAGCATAGCCACCACAGTCTACGACCGCTTGTAAAATGCGCCATTGTTCCAAAGTGGACTTAGCTCTGTAGTGTGGCATAGGATAATTGTCTAACCTCTTGTCTGACGATTAAATTGTCGCTTTAACAATCGCACGGATGGGTGCTTTATACCCCTCAATAGTCTTTTCTGGGTCATTTGGATCAAGAAAATCTTTCAAAGATTCACCGGTCATCCATTCAGTTGATCGCTGTTCGTCAAGAGAGGTGGGGTTATGGTCAACAATTTCAGTCTGTTTAAAACCTAATCGTTCGAGCCAAACACACAGCGCTTTGGCGCTGGGCAAAAACCAAACATTGCGCATTTGGGCATAACGTTCGCCGGGCATCATCACGGTCTGTTCGTCACCCTCAACGACGATTGTCTCCAATATCAACTGTCCACCTGGTTTTAATAAGTTTTTAAGTTGTTGTAAAAACTCAAGTGGTGAACGGCGATGATACAATACTCCCATGCTAAAAACCGTATCAAAACTTTGAAGTGAGGGCATATGCTCGATTCCGACCGGGAAAAAGTGCGCGCGCTCGGCAATAGCGCTCGGCATCATTTGCTTAATGGCTTGAAATTGAGTCATAAATAGTTCGCCTGGGTCAATCCCCCAAACCTCTGCTGCGCCTGCCTCTAACATTCGCCATAGGTGATAGCCACTGCCACAACCAACGTCTAAAACCTGATGACCTTTTAAATTATTTAAATGCGGTTGTACGCGCTGCCACTTCCAATCTGAGCGCCATTCGGTGTCAATCGACAATCCAAATAAATCGAAAGGTCCCTTACGCCAAGGCTGCAATTGCTTCAGTAGACCGTTCATACGGGCTCTATCGGAGTCGCTGGCTTGCTCGGGCAAGCCCACTTTCACGGTGTCACCCAGCGAAACATGATCAGTCGCCAACGAAGGCAGTTGTTTAAGCACCCGTTGCCACTTTTTAAACTCGCCATGGGGCGACTGCAAAAAGTCACTGAGTTGCTGGGGTAAAGTGGTAAGCCATGGGTGATGGGGGCTTTGCGCAAGCGCACTGAGATCCTGAGCGAACATATTCATGCATTATTCTCCCTTTACCGCGAGCATGGCGGCAAAATTAAAACACTGCAGCCATACCCCTGCATGAGCGAAGCCAGCTTGTTTGAAACGCGCGAAATGTGTATCGAGGGTGTCAATTTTCATGACATTTTCGATAGCGGCACGTTTTTGGCTAATCTCGAGTTCACTGTAGCCGTTAGCGCGTTTAAAATCATGATGCAGATCGACTAGCGTATCGTGGATGTGTGCATCAGGGTGCGCCACCTTCTCGGCGATTAATAAAACACCACCTGGGTTTAATCCTGAGTAAATTTTATCGATGAGCGCATTTCTGTCTTCTTTTGGCACAAATTGAAGTGTAAAATTAAGTACAACAATTGAGGCGTTATCGATAGGCGTTTGTTGCACGTCTTGGCAATTGAACTCAACGGCAATGTCACTCTTGAAGCCGTTAAGGTGAAGCTGTGCGCGGTCGATCATTGGTTGCGAATTATCCACCGCAATAATGTGATTACCCCGATGTTTCTCGCAGCCTTTGCGTAAGGCGAGTGTCGCGGCGCCGAGCGAGCAGCCCAGATCGTACACATTTGTATTATCTTGACTATAACGTTCGGCTAGTTGTGGTAATGTTTGTATGATCGTAGCGTAGCCCGGAACTGAGCGGTTTATCATATCTGGGAAAACTTCTACCACGTGTTCATCAAAACGGAAGTCGCCAACGCTCGGTAACGCTTTAGAATAAATGGTGTCTTGTTGACTCATGATCAATAACTATCAATGCAGTTTAAAACATGATGCTAGTTTAACGTTAATTCGCCGTAAGGCACAGATTTAAACGCGAATAAAAGCATATCGCATAGGGTTAACCAAAACATAGGCGAGAAAAAATGCCTTTTAGCAACTCGTGAGCAGGGAAGCATCTAAATCAATGAAAAACGTTAAATTCTGGTTGTCGACCATCGCCTGCTTTTGGTTATCGCTAGTGCATGCGACGACACTGGATACGGATGAGTGGTTAGCACAGCACAACACGGTTAGAGTGGGGGTGCCGACTAACCTGATGCCACTGATAGGCATCGAGAGCGGCGACGGCATTGGTTTTGATGCCGATATGTTGCGCCTCATCACACAAAAGTTACCGCTCACCATTAAATGGCAAAACTGTGGCTCTTGGAGTCGTTGCCTCAAAGCACTCGAGCAACGTGAGATCGATATTTTACCGAGTATGTCGTACTCCGAAGACCGCTCGCGCTACACCAGTTTTACACAACGCTACTGGTCCATGCCGTGGGCGGTGTTGTACCGCAACAAAGAGACCTTAAACGCGCGTGGCAGTGTCAACGTGGGTGATTTGCGAGGCCAACGCTTAGGGATTATCCAAGATTACAGTGTTGTATCGCTGCTTCGTAATCAGCGCGGAACTGAAGTGATTGAGTATGACAATATCGAGCAAGCCACCAAAGCGCTCAAAGAAAACCAAATTAATGTCTATGTCGATAGCCTGCCTATTTTAGTGTACGAACTACAAAATCACCCTATCACTCATGCCAATCTCGAGGTGTTAGATGATGCGCCCGGCCAAGATCTGTTTTTTGGTGTTCGGAGTGATTGGCAACCGTTAGTGGTAACGCTTAATCGAGGCATCGATAATATCACGCAGAGTCAGCAAAACCAGTTACGCAATAAATGGTATGGTTATGAGTTGCAGACCGGCTGGAGCGATGAAGAACTGATTCAAGTCGCGTTGAAGGTCGGTTCGGGTGTCGTGTTAGTCTTTTTGTTTATCGCCTTTAGAAACAGTCGGTTACGCCGCGAAGTCAAATTACGTAAGGATGCCGAGAAACGTATCCGCTATGTCGCTACCCATGATGAGTTGACCGGCTTGCCTAACCGAAAACTACTGTCGGACCGTCTCGAACAAGCGATGTTACAGGCAGAACGTTCAAATAAAGCCTTCGCGATCATGTTTTTAGACTTAGATGGCTTTAAACAAATCAACGATAAATACGGACACGAAGTCGGCGATGAATTACTCATTCACGCGTCGCAACGCATGCAAAGTATGTTACGCCGTTCGGATACCGTGTGTCGCTATGGCGGTGACGAATTCGTCATACTCTTACCCACCACACCGACCACCAGTGCCGCTCTGGCGGTGGCACGTAAATTGGTGGTACACATAGCGCGACCTTATCAAATTGGTACACACATGCTCGAAGTCAGTACCAGTATCGGTGTGAGTCTATTTCCACAGCACGGCAGTGATGAAAATGCCTTATTGCGGGCCGCGGATAAAGCCATGTATGCGGCGAAAGATGCCGGTAAAAACGATGTGCGCTTAGCGGCACCTTAACTCGGATGACATTAGCGCCCAGTTCGCTATAATATGCGCTTTAAATCATTCAGCAGAATAAAAGGTGTGAAGGGCGCATGCGAACGCATTACTGTGGGCAGGTAACTGCCGAACTAGCCGAACAAGAAGTCACTTTATGTGGTTGGGTCAACAAACGTCGCGATTTAGGTGGTTTGATCTTTATCGATCTGCGTGACCGCGAAGGCTTGGTTCAAGTGGTCTTTGACCCCGACGAAAACGCGTTGTTCGAGCAGGCAAACCGCCTGCGCCAAGAGTTCTGCGTACAAATCCGCGGTAAAGTAAACCGTCGTCCAGATAGTCAAGTCAACGCCAACATGAAAACCGGCGAAGTTGAGATCTTAGCCAAAGAGCTGACTATCTTGAGCCGCTCCGAACCGCTACCTATCGATTTTAACTCGCAAGTGAGCGAAGAAGCCCGCTTGCGTTATCGCTACCTCGATTTGCGCCGTCCGCAAATGAATGAGAACTTGCAATTCCGTGCCAAGGTGGCGAGTGCGGTCCGTCGTTTCTTAGATGACAATGGCTTTTTGGACATCGAAACACCGATGTTGACCCGTGCTACGCCCGAAGGCGCGCGCGACTACTTAGTGCCAAGCCGCACCCATAAAGGGCGCTTCTTTGCATTGCCGCAGAGCCCACAGTTATTTAAACAATTACTAATGATGTCGGGCTTTGATCGTTATTATCAAATCGTGAAGTGCTTCCGTGATGAAGACTTACGTGCCGACCGTCAGCCTGAATTCACTCAGATTGATATCGAAACCTCGTTCATGAGTGCAGAGCAGGTGATGGAAGTCACCGAAACCATGACGCGTCAGTTGTTCCAACAGTTGCTCGATATCGATTTAGGCAAGTTCCCAACCATGACTTGGCACGAAGCCATGCGTCGTTTTGGTTCTGACAAGCCCGATTTACGTAATCCTTTGGAACTTGTCGATGTCGCAGACCTGTTAAAAGACGTTGAGTTTAAAGTCTTCTCCGGTCCTGCAAACGATGAAAAAGGGCGTGTCGCCGTGATTCGCTTGCCGGGTCAGGCAGACAACGTATCGCGCAAAATGATCGACGAGTACACCCAATTTGTCGGTATCTACGGCGCTAAAGGCTTGGCGTGGATTAAAGTCAACGACCTCAGTCAAGGTCGCGAAGGCTTGCAATCGCCAATCTTAAAATTCTTGCCGGATGAAGCGCTTAACGCGATTCTTGAGCGTACCGAAGCGGCAACAGGCGATATCCTGTTCTTTGGTTCAGACAAAGCCAACGTGGTTGCCGAAGCGATGGGCGCGTTACGTCTTAAGTTAGGTGAAACCTTTGAATTGGTTAGCGACGAATGGCGTCCGCTGTGGGTCGTTGACTTCCCGATGTTCGAAGAAGACGACGATGGTCGCTTAGCAGCGATGCACCATCCGTTTACCGCGCCGGTTAACGTCACCCCAGAAGAGCTTAAAGCGAATCCAGCACAGGCGCTTTCAAACGCGTACGATATGGTACTTAATGGCGTTGAAGTGGGCGGCGGCTCAGTTCGTATTCACGATAACGCCATGCAACAAGCTGCGTTCGAGGTACTCGGCATTGGCGCAGAAGAAGCCAAAGAAAAATTCGGTTTCTTACTCGAAGCGTTAAAGTACGGTACGCCACCGCACGCCGGTTTAGCCTTTGGCTTAGACCGTTTAGTGATGCTGATGGTGGGCGCAAGCTCAATCCGTGATGTGATCGCGTTCCCGAAAACTACCACCGCAGCCTGTGTATTGACCGATGCACCTGGGCTAGCGAACCCCGATGCATTGCAAGAATTGGGCGTTAAGAGTACGGTGGAAGACAAAGACGAATAGCAACACAATGGAGTGAGACATGGCAGGTCATTCCAAATGGGCCAACATTAAACATCGTAAAGCCGCGCAAGATGCAAAGCGCGGCAAGATTTTTACCAAACTTATTCGGGAAATCACCGTCTCTGCACGTCAGGGCGGCGGTGATCCCGAGACGAATCCGCGCTTACGCGCGGCGATTGATAAAGCGCTTTCTAACAATATGAAGCGCGATACCATCGATACCGCCGTCAAGCGCGGCTCGGGTGAGCTCGAAGGTGAAAATGTCGAGGAGTTGACCTACGAAGGCTACGGCCCTAGTGGCGTCGCCATTTTACTTGAATGCATGACCGATAACCGCAATCGCACCGTGTCGGAAGTGCGTCACGCGTTTAATAAATTTAACGGTAATTTAGGTACCGATGGCTCGGTCGCTTACTTATTTAATAAGCGCGGCGTCATCAGTTACGGTAGCGAGACCAGCGAAGAAACCATTCTTGAACCGGCGATTGAAGCGGGTGCCGATGATGTACTGAATCATGGTGATGGTCATATCGACGTGTTTACCAGCCCAGAGGCCTTTGGTGCGGTCAAAGACGCGCTGGATGCCACCGGCGCCGAGGCGACCAATGCGGAAGTCACCATGGTACCGGATACCAAAGTGGATTTAGATGAAGATGGCGCGCGCACTTTCCTCAAATTGCTCGACGCACTCGAGGATTTAGACGATGTGCAAAACGCTTATCATAACGCCGATATTTCGGATGACGTGTTGGCAAGCTTGGATGAGTAACCTCCGATGAGCGTGATCCTCGGTATCGATCCAGGCTCACGCTTAACGGGCTTCGGCATCATCCAGCAACAAGGTCGACACTTATCGTATATTGCCAGTGGCTGCATTCGCGTCACGGGTACCACCGCACAACCGCTCAGCCTTGCTGAGAAGCTCAAGCGGATCCACAACAGTGTGGTCGAGCTGATTACGCAGTACCAACCCGATGAATTTGCTATCGAACAAGTATTCATGGCACGTAACCCAGATTCTGCGTTAAAGTTAGGGCAAGCGCGCGGTGCCGCTATTGTAGCCGCTGCCTGTGCCGACTTGCCCGTCGCGGAATACAGCGCTCGACAGATAAAACAGGCGGTGGTGGGTAATGGCGGTGCTGATAAAACACAAGTGCAGCACATGGTCATGGCGTTACTGAACTTGAGCAAATCGCCACAAGCAGACGCCGCGGACGCCTTAGCCGTCGCTTTGTGCCATGCGCACAGCGCACAAAGTTTAATAAAAATGTCAGGTGCAGCACGTAAAATCGTGCGTGGGCGTTTACGCCGCTAACATCGGCATACAGTAGAATAATAAAGAGGACATTCTGTGATCGGACAAATTCGTGGCACACTAGTCAGCAAGCAACCCCCCGAGGTGTTAGTGGATGTGCAAGGGGTCGGCTATGAGATCCAATTGCCAATGAC